>DWXU01000155.1:0-8181 GCA_019119065.1 Candidatus Microbacterium pullistercoris
CCGAGCGACAGGAGGAATCCCTCGTCGCCGCGCGCGAGCGCCTGCAGGCGTTCGGCGCGCGTCATCGGGAAGGTCGTCGGCTCGCGGGTGAGGTCGCCGGGGTCCGGATCGTCCCAGTCATCGGGCCGGTCGGGTTCCACGAGCGCGCCGTGGCCCAACAGGTCCGTCACGCGCGGCATCGGCTCGTCGTCGGCATCCGGCGCCGGAACCTCTGGCGTCGTGAGCTCGTCGGCGAGGAGCCGGTGCGTGTAGTCGAACGTCGCGCCGAGCTGCTGCCCGCCCGGGATGTCCTTGAACGTCGCGGAGACGCGGCGCTCGGGCGGCAGCATGCCCGTGTCGAGCGGCACCGTCACGCCGAACCGCGGCAGCGTCGTGCGATACGACCGCAGCAGCGTGATCGCCTCGAGCACGTCGCCCTGCGCCTGCAGCAGCGCCTTCGCGGCGAGGTCCGGGTCGTACAGCGACCCCTCGTTCATGACGCGCGCGACGAGGACGCCCATCTGGTCGCGCAGCTGCTGCGACGCGATCCGCTCCTGGTCGGATCCGGATCCGCGCTTGGCGAGCAGGGCGTGCGCGTTCGCGATCGCCTTTTCGCCTCCCTTGACGGCGACGTACATCAGGCCTTCTCCTTCTGCGTGGTCACGGTCGTGCGCGGCAGTCCGACGACGGTTCCGCGCGCGGCGAGGATCGCGTCGATTCCGCGTGGGAACATGGCGATGTTCGCGCGGCGCGCCTCGAGGAATCGGGCTGAGGCTCCTGCGCCGTCCCAGGCGATGGATCCGTCGATGCCGGGGCCCGTGGCGACGATGTCGCCGGTCGGGAGCGCGTCGGTCGCGTCGATGAGGACGGTCGCCGACAGGTGCGGCTCCTCGTCCGTGCCGGCGTTCAACGCGTCGAACGCCGGCACGGCGGAGGGGCCGGACGCGATGCAGAATAGTGCGTCAGCCGGATCCTCGACGAGCGGTGCGCCCGTGTGGAATCGGATCCACCCCGCGACGTCGGGCGCGTGGGTGAGCGCACTGTCGAGCCAGATGGGCGTCTGCTCGTCGCAGAGTGCGAGGGCGATCGCGCCGACCTCGCGCGAGAGCGGCGCGGGCGGATCGAGCACGACGTCGAGGCGCTGCGGCATCAGGGGCCGGGCCAGCGCGTCGAGCACCGCGCGGAACACGCGCTGCGCGTCGTGCACGGGGCTGTGGAAACCGGGCGTCAGCATGCCGGTCTGGGCGGTCATTCGTCGTCCTCCTCGTCGTTGGAGTCGTTCTCGCGCGCCACGGTGAAGAAGTCGACGACCGTGCTGCGGGCGTCGGCTCGACGCTCGGCGTCGCGCGCATTCTGCCGCTGTTCGAGCACCGCGATGACCTCCTCGCGCACCCGGTTCGCCTGAACGGATCCGAGCAGGCCGTCGAAGATCGCGGCGAGCGCCGCGTGTTCGGGGTGGCTGCCGAGGACGTAGGCGGTGCCGATCGCCTCGTCGTCTGCGGAGCGGACGGCGACGGTGGCGCGCGTCGCGGTCGCCTCACCGAGATGGAATCGATCGCCGGTGCCGCCGGTGCGGGCCTGCACCATGACGAGGCCTGACTCGGGACCGCGCACGTATTCGACCTCGGGGCGGTCGGGCCACTCGCGCCAGAGATCGGCGAGCTCGGCCGCCGACGCCTGCGCGAGCACGCGCGCGGTGCGGCGTCGCTCTTGGGGTTCGCGCTGAAGCTGTTGCATGGCTCCAGCGTCCGGTGCGGAGATGTCCCGGCCGGGCCCCGAGGATGAACGGGCGGTGAATCGATCCGTAAACCCCGCGTGACTTGTCGCGGAGTGCGCGGCAACGTCAGATGACGACGCGACGCACCCACGCCGAGATCGCCTCGAGGGCGAGGACCACGGCGAGGATCATGAGGATGATGAACGTGACGGTCTCGAACTGCATCACGCGGTTGGCCTGCAGCAGCAGGAAGCCGATGCCGCCGGCGCCGACGATGCCCAGGAGGGTGGCCGAGCGCACGTTGACGTCGAGCTGGTAGAGCACGTGCGCGACGAACGCGGGCAGCGCCTGACGCACCGTGGCGCTCGCGTACACCTGCAGACGGCTCGCGCCGCCGACGCGCACCGCATCCTGCACGCGCACGTCGGTCTCCTCCACCGAGTCGGCGACGAGCTTGCCGAGCAGGCCGACGGATCCGATGCCGAGCGCGAGCGCGCCGGGCACCGCCCCGAGGCCCATCATGACGATGAAGATGATCGCGAGGATCAGCTCGGGGAAGGCGCGCACGACGACGATGAGCGTCCGGAACGTCGTGGCGGTCGCCCGGTTGGGTGCGACGTTGCGCGCCGCGAGCGAGCCGATCGGGATCGCGAGGACGACGCCGATGAGGGTCGCGGCGAAGCCGATCTGCACCGTCGCGATCATGCCCTCGATGAGGCGGTCGAGGATCCCGCCGTCGGACGGCGGGAAGAACAGCGCGAGCGTCGTCGGGATATCGGCGATGCCGGCGATCAGGGCGGCCGGTTCGATGCGGCTGCCCGCGACGGCGAGCGCGATGATCACGAGCGTTGCGCCGATGCCGAGAAAGCGGCGGATGCGGTCGGCGTCCCACGGCGGCGAGGTGACGATGCGCCCGCGCGCGGTGCGCGGCACGTCGTGCGTCGCGGTGGGCGCGGTCATCCAGCCGCCGCTCATGCGGTCGAGCACGCCGAGCAAGCCGCGACGGCGGCCGTTCTGGCGTCCGAGCAGCGCGGTGCGGATGGCACCGGAGATGAGTTCGACGACGATGCACAGCACGAGCACGACGAAGGCGAGGGCCATGCCGCGCTGATAGTTCATGGTGTTGAGGGCCTCGGCCATCGCGAGGCCGATTCCCCCCACGCCGACGTAGCCGAGCAATACCGACGTGCGCAGGTTGATGTCGAAGCGGTGCAGGGCCGTCGCGATAATCTGCGGCATCAGCGGCGGGATGATGCCCGACCAGATCTGCTGCCAGCGCGACGCGCCGGCCGCGCGCAGCGCCTCGACGGGGCCACGGTCGAGCTCCTCGATGGCGTCGGCGTAGAGCTTGCCGATCATGCCGATCGAGTGCAGTCCGAGGGCGAGGATCCCGGGAACGGCGCCAAGGCCGAACAACCGGAAGAAGATGATCGCGAGCACGAGGTCGGGGATCGCGCGCATGACCACGATGAACGTGCGCGCCGTGACGCCGGTGGCCCGGTTCCGGGTCGTGTTCGATGCCGCGTACAGTGCGACGGGGAGGCTGAGGACGACCGCGAGCGCGGTCGCGACGGTGACGATCGCGAGCGTCTGCAGGGTGAGCGAGACGAGCTCGGCGACTGGCGGGAAGTCGAGTGGCACCATCCGCGAAAGGAAGTCGGCCGCGTTCTGGAATCCCGCGGTGAGCGAGCTCACACCGATGCCCAGGTCGACGAACGACCACACGCTCGCGGCCAGCAGGCCGAGCATGACGATCCAGACGGCGACGACGCGCGCCCTGGGCGCCGGCCGCGGCGGGACGGGGAAACCGGCGCGCGCGGTGTCGGACGCGTCGACAGGAGCGATCGTCGCCATCGTCACGCCCTCGCCGGATCGGAGTCGACGGCTTCCGGGGCCGAGACGGCCGTGTAGACGTCGAACACGTCGTCCCGGCTGAGTCGGTCCGCGGCGCGGTCGAGCACGACGCGCCCCGCGCGAAGGCCGGTGATGCGATCGCCGACGTCCATCGCGAGCTCGACCTGGTGCAGGCTGCAGATGACGGTGAGGCCGAGGTCGGTGGAGATCTCCCGCAGCAGATCCATCACCCCGGCGGAGCTGACGGGATCGAGGCTCGCGACCGGCTCGTCGGCGAGGAGGACGACGGGCTCCTGGATCAGCGCCCGCGCGATGGCCACGCGCTGCTGCTGTCCGCCGGAGAGCGTGTCGGCGCGCTGGAACGCCTTGTCGGCGAGCCCGACGCGGGCGAGGTGCGCCATCGCCTGCTCCTTGACGGCGCGCGGATAGCTGAACAGCCCGACGCGCGGTCCGCGCAGCGATCCGAGGCGACCCGCGCAGACGTTCTCGAGCACCGACATCGATCCGACGAGGTGGAAGTGCTGAAAGATCATGCCGACGCGGGTGCGGAGCCGGCGGAGGTCGCGCTGTGACGCGTCGTGCACGGCGACGCCGAGGGTCTCGACCTCGCCCGCCGTCGGCTGATGCAGCCCGTTGATATGGCGCAGGAGCGTCGACTTGCCGGACCCTGACAGGCCGAGCAGCACGTTGATCGCGCCCGGCGTGAAGTCGACCGTCACGTCGGCGAGTGCCGTCACCTGGCCGAACTGCTTCGTGACGCCGTTCAGCCGCACTGCGCTGTCGGCCTCGTCCGGCGTCAGATGGGGAATCCCCGCGGTCATCGCCTGTCGGATCTCTGCCACGTTCGTCATCTCGTCCCTCTCCTGCTGGTGTCGTCAGGGCGGGTGAGGAGGCTCCGAGCGTTCCTCACCCGCCCCGTCGGCCGGGTGCGTCAGGCGACGCAGGACTCCGACTCGGTGATGTCGCAGACCGCGCGGATGCCGTCGTACAGCGAGTCTTCGACGGCGATGAAGCCGTACGCGCTCTCCTCGGGAAGCTCGCAGTCCTCCTCGCTGTCGCAGATGCCCAGCTCCACGAGTGCGGGCTTGTTGATCTGCTCCTGGAAGACGCGGGTGATCTCGTCCTGGAGGTCCTGCGGAAGCTGGTCGCTCACGACGGTCGGCGAGTTCGGGATGTCCTCCGACTCCCAGACGACCTCAAGGGCGCCTTCCTCGAGCTGACCCGACCCGATCAGCTCGTGAGTGACCATCGTGTCGAACGCGAATCCGGCGTCACACGTGCCGTCCGCGACGGACAGCGCCGACGCGTCGTGACCGCCGGCGAACACAGCCTCGACGTCCGACGTCGGGTCAATGCCCTCCTCGAGCAGACCGGCGGAGGGGAACAGGAAGCCAGAGGTCGAGGTCTGGTCGACGAAGCAGACGTTCTTGCCGGCGAAGTCCGCCAGGCTCGTGATGTCGCTGCCCGCGGGGACGATGCCATAGGAGCGGTAGCTCGCGGCCTCATCGGGCGAGTCGGCGAGCGCCCCAACGGGGACGACGCCAGCACCGCTGTCGGCCGCGACGACGTAGGAGAACGGCCCCATCGAGCCGATGTCGACCTGTCCGGCGCGCAGCGCCTCGATGACGGCTGCGTAGCTCGTCGCCTCCTGCAGTTCGACCGTGAGGCCCAGCTCCTGCTCGAGCGTGTCGATGATCGGCGCGTTCGCCTCGGCGATGCTCGTCGCCGACTCGGAGGGGATCTGCGCGAACGTGAGCGTGTCGGGCCAGTCGCCGCCACCGGCCGCGTCGGCCGTCTCATCGGCCGCCGTTCCCGCGCAACCGGCGAGGGCGAGGAGCCCTACGCCCGCGAGGGCGACGAGCGAGGTGCGCTTCGTACGGGTCGAGATCATGAGTGTTCCGTCCTGATTGTTACGGGTGCGTGCCGGCGACGCCGACGTGGGACGGATCCACCGTCGGCGCCGGACCTGGCCCGTTCCCGACCCGAAACCGAATAGCCGGAAGCGTGTGGGTGAACACTCGCGAAACTTGGGCGACAACTGGTCGCGCATCGCCGGGCAGCGTGCGTCAGGTGCGGGTGCCGAACTCGATCGTCACGCACACGCGGTCCGGCCGCAGCCAGGATCGACTGAACATCAGGGGCGCGCCGCCGGACCCGTCGGTCGTCAGCGTCTCGAGGAACCACGCGGCCGTGCCCTGAGTGGTGCCGAGGCGCTCGACGGCCGCGGACGGCGGCACGTCCGTGGCGACGCGTGACCAGGCGCGGACCGGATCGCGGCGGTGCCCGCGCAGCACTTCCGCGAGGGATTCGATCACCTTGAGCGTGACGTCGATGTTGTCGAGCACGCCGGGCGCGATCCACTCCTCGGAGCAGCTGATGACGTCATCGTCGACGTAGGCGATCCGCTCGAGACGCGTACAGATCGTGCCCTCGGCGAGCGCGAGCATCTCGGCGACGTCGGCGGGAGCGCCCGTCTCCGCGATCGCGATCGGGAAGGTCCGGGCGACGAAGCCGGCGCGCTCGACCATGCGGTGGAGCGAGGGCGGGCCGTCGGACGAGATGACGTAGTCGAGGCGCCGGTTCACGAACGTGCCGGATCCGCGCACCCGGCGCACGAGGAATCGCGCCTCGAGACCGTCGATCGCGCGCCGCACGGTCGCTCGCGTCGTGTCGAACCGCGCCATGAGAGCGTGCTCGCTGGGCAGCGGGGAGCCCGCTTCGAGACCGCCGATCTCGCAGGTGAGCTCCGCGGTGATGCGGCTGACGACATCCATGCGGCGACGTTACGAACGTCCGGTGAACGCCAGGGATCCGAACGGTGACGCGCGCGTGACGCGACCCGTCAGCGCACGCGCCAGTCGACCGGATCCGCCCCCTGCTCGGCCAACAGGGCGTTGGCGCGCGAGAAGGGCCGGGATCCGAAGAAGCCGCGGTGCGCGGACAGCGGCGACGGGTGAGGCGACTCGATGCGCGGCACGGATCCGAGCAGCGGCGCGAGGCTGCGGGCCTGCGCTCCCCAGAGGATCGCGACGAGCGGGCGGCCGCGGGCGGCGAGCGCGCGAATGGCGTGTTCGGTGATGCTCTCCCAGCCCCAGCCGCGATGCGACGCCGGCTGCCCGGGCGACACCGTCAGCACGCGGTTGAGGAGCATGACGCCCTGGTCGGCCCACGCGCTGAGGTCGCCGTGCTCGGGCGCGGCGACGCCGAGATCCGTGCGCATCTCGGTGTAGATGTTCGCGAGGCTGCGCGGCACCGGCCGCACGTCGCGCTCGACGGCGAACGAGAGACCGACGGGGTGGCCGGGGGTCGGGTACGGGTCCTGTCCGACGATGAGCACCTTGACTTCGTCGAGCGGACGCTCGAACGCGCGGAGCACCTGGGATCCCGCGGGCAGGTACGGCTGTCCCTCGGCGCGGAGCCGCTCGCCGATCGCGGCGATGTCGTCACCGACGGGAGCGAGCGCGTCGGCCCATCCACTGTCGATGAGGCCCGCCGCCGCGAGACTCGTGAGGCTCCGGTCGGTCATGAGGTGCGGGGTGCGAGCGGGCCGCGGTGCAGGAGGTGCTGCGCGGCCTGCGCGACCGGGCGCATCGTGACGAGGTCGAGGTTGACGTGCCCGGGCAGCCCGAGCGTGTAGGCGATGACCCCGGCGACATCGTCCGCTGTGAGGGGTGCTTCGACGCCGTCGTAGACCGCATCGGCCGCGGCGGCGTCGCCGAGGCGGGTGAGCGAGAACTCCTCGGTCTTCACCATGCCGGGGGCGATCTCGAGCACGCGGATCGGCTCGCCGACGAGCTCCTGTCGCAGCGCGTGGACCAGCATCGACTCGCCCGCCTTCGCCGCGTTGTAACCGCCGCCTCCCGGATACGCGACCTGCGCGGCCGTCGACGTGAGAAAGAGCAGATCCGCGTGGGTGTCGCCGTCGGCTGCCGTGCGCCGCAGCTGCGGAAGGAGGGCCTTCGTCAGGCGCTGCGCCGAGAGCGTGTTGCGCTCGTACATCGCCAGCCAGTCGTCGCTGTCGCCGTCCTCGACGCGGTCCGCGCCGAGCGCGCCGCCCGCGATGTGCACGAGCGAGTGGACGGGCGCGGATCCGACGTACTCGGCGAGCGCGTCGACGTCGACCTGCTGCGTCAGGTCGGCCGCGAACGCGTCGGCTCCGGTGTCGGCCGCCAGTCTCTCCAGGCGTTCGGCGCGGCGTGCGACGCCGACCACCTCCCACCCGGCGCCGCGGAGGGCGGCCGCCGTCGCCCACCCGATTCCCGAGCTCGCTCCCGTGACAATCGCGCGTCTCATCATGGCTCCAGGCTACTGCCGCCGTGTGACGTCGGGTTTCCCGCGGCTTGGTGCCCCGACACGCCGGCCGTATTGTCGAATGAACGTAGTTCTCACCCGACCGAGAGGCACTCATGAGCGACTCCGCGAACTGGAAGTTCGAAACCCAGCAGATCCACGCCGGTGCGCAGCCCGATCCGACCACGGGTTCGCGCGCGACGCCGCTCTACCAGACGACGGCGTACGTGTTCAAGGATGCCGACCACGCGGCGAACCTGTTCGCGCTGACCGAGGTCGGCAACATCTACACGCGCATCATGAACCCGACGACCGACGTCGCCGAGAAGCGCATCGCGGCG
>DWXU01000156.1:0-4529 GCA_019119065.1 Candidatus Microbacterium pullistercoris
TGTCGACCGCGGACGGCACCTGGTTCGTCGAGGAAGCGCGGAATGCGCGTCGCGGCCGGGCGGGGCAGGATCCTGCACTCGCGTCGCCCATGCCCGGGACGGTCGTCGCCGTGCACGCGACGGACGGCGACGAGGTGGCCGCCGGCGACGCGCTCGTGAGCATTGAGGCGATGAAGATGGAGCACGTGCTGCGCGCCCCCGTTGCGGGAATCGCGAGCATCGACGTGCGGGTCGGCGAGCGGGTGTCGCGCGGCCAGGACGTTGCAGTCGTGCGGGAGAGCGAGGAATCGTGACGGAGAAGCGCATCATCCAGCGCGGGCTGTGGTTCGACGAGTTCGACGTGGGCGTCATCTACGAGCATCGTCCGGGGCGTACCGTGACCGAGGCCGACGACGTGCTGTTCACCACGATGACGATGAACACTCAGGCGCTGCACCTCGACGCGCATTGGGCCGAGCAGACGGAGTTCGGCGAGCGGCTCGTGAATTCGATGTTCACGCTCGCGACCATCGTCGGCATGTCGACGAGTCAGCTCACGAACGGCACGATCGTGGCGAATCTCGGCTTCTCGGAGGTGAGCTTCCCCGCACCGATGCGGCACGGAGACACGCTCTACGGGGAGAGCCGGGTCGTCGACACGCGCCCGTCGTCGTCGCGGCCCGGCCAGGGGATCGTGACCCTCGAGCACACCGGGCGCAACCACCATGGCGAGGTCGTCGTGCGCGCCGTCCGCGCCGTCCTGATGCAGGGGAGGCCGGCGTGAGCTTCGACATGGGGCCAGCGCTGCTGTTCTGTCCCGGTGACCGCCCCGAGCGTTTCGAGAAGGCCGCCGCGCGCGCCGACGCCGTCATCCTCGATCTCGAGGACGGCGTCGCCCCCGACGCCAAGGCCGCCGCGCGCGATGCGATCGCGCAGTCGCGCCTGGATCCGTCACGCACCATCGTGCGCGTGAACACGGGCGGGGAACGAGACGCGGATCTGGCCGCGGTCGCGTGCTCGCCCTACCGGACCGTGATGGTGCCGAAGGCCGAATCCGCGGCCGATGTCGCGGGTCTCGGCGACCTCGAGGTCGTCGCCCTCTGTGAAACCGCGCGCGGCGTCGTCGGGTCCGACGAGGTCGCCGCGGATCCGCGGGTCGTCGCACTGATGTGGGGCGCGGAGGACCTCGTCGCCTCGCTCGGCGGCACCTCCAGCCGCGATGCCACCGGTGCGTACCGGTCGGTCGCGATGCATGCGCGCTCGCGGGTGCTGCTGGCGGCCGCCGCGCACGGCAAGGTCGCGATCGACGCGATCCGCACCGACATCGCCGACCTCGCCGGCTGCCTGGCGGAGGCGACCGATGCCGCCGCGAGCGGGTTCGGCGCGAAGGCCGCGATCCACCCCGCGCACGTGGCGCCGATCCGCGAGGCGTTCCGACCGACCGACGAGAGCGTGGAGTGGGCCGCCCGGGTCCTCGCGGCGGCGACCGACCGCGGCGGTGCGTTCCGCTTCGAGGGCGCGATGGTCGACGAACCTGTCCTCGTGCACGCACGCCGGATCCTCGCGCGCACCCGCCACGGGGCCACAAGCCCGTAAGAAGTGAAGGAGCACCCATGTCCATCACCGTTCCCGCCCCGGCCGTCGTCGAAGGCACCGAGATGCTGGAGCCGGATCTGCAGGAGCTCGCGCGCCGCGTGCGCGCGTTCGCCGACGACGTCGTCGCGCCCGCCGCATACGAGTACGACACCGAGCGCCGTCTGCCGATCGAGATCATCCATCAGATGGGGGAGATGGGGCTGTTCGGTCTGCCGCTTCCGCAGCGATACGACGGACAGGGCAAGAGCTACCTGCACCTCTGCGTCGCGGTCGAGCAGCTCGCGCGGGTCGACCAGTCGATCGCCGTGACGCTCGAGGCAGGCCTCGGGCTCGGCGCGATGCCCGTGTATCGCTTCGGCACGGAGGAGCAGAAGGACACCTACTTGCCGCCGTTGGCACGTGGCGAGAACCTCGCGGCGTTCGGTCTCACGGAGGCCGAGGCCGGGTCCGATGCGGGCGGCACCAAGACCACGGCCACCCTCGCGGACGGGTGGTGGACGATCGACGGCACGAAGCAGTTCATCACGAACTCAGGGACGCCGATCACGAACATGGTCACGGTGACCGCGGTCACGGGCGAGCGCGTCGGACCGGATGGATCCGTCGCGCCCGAACTGTCGACGATCATCGTGCCGGTCCCGATCGAGGGGTTCACCGCTCTTCCCGCCTACGACAAGGTCGGCTGGCACACCTCCGACACCCACCCGCTCGTCTTCGACGGAGTCCGCGTGCCGGAGGAGAACCTGCTCGGGGAACGCGGCCGCGGCTTCGCGAACTTCCTCAGCGTCCTGGACGAGGGGCGTGTCGCGTTCGCCGCGCTGTGCGTCGGCGCCGCACAGGGCTGCTTGGAGGAAGCGGTCGACTACGCGAAGCGGCGCCGCGTCTTCGGCAAGGCCATCGGCGACAACCAGCACATCGCGTTCACGCTCGCCCGCATGCAGTCGCGCGTCGCGGCGGCACGCGCGGTCATGCACGATGCCGCGCACCGCATCGACGCGGGGATGCCGTTCACGAAGGAGGCGTCCCTGGCGAAGCTCATCGCCTCGGAGGCGGCGGTCGCGAACGCGAACGACGCGACGCAGATCTGGGGTGGCTACGGCTTCCTCAACGTCAATCCCGTGGCCAGGCACTACCGAGATGCACGGATCCTCACGCTGGGCGAGGGGTCGACCGAGGTTCAGCTCGGCATCATCGCCCGCAGCCTCGGCTTCGACAAGGCGTTCGGGTAGACCACAACGCGAGACACGACCTTGTGGGCGGTTCGGGTCGCGGGCAGGATGAGTCCGGAGCGCCGAGAGCGCGGCGTTCCGGACGGGACCGGAGAGCGATGAGCGCTGACATTGCGAAGAAGTTGCAGATCAAGCCCGATTCCACGACGTGGAAGTGGCCGCCCGAGCACCCGGAGCCGATAGCCGAGGACGTCACGTTCGCGGACGACCTCGGATCCGCGGACGTCGCCGTCGCGTTCGTCGACACCTCGGCCCAGGTCGACGAGGTGATGACGGCGCATCGCGGCGCGCTCGCCGCGACGCGGGTCGTCTGGTTCGTCTACGCCAAGGGCGGCGCCTCCAGCGTCAATCGCGACACACTCTGGAAACAGGTCGCCGGGTACGGGTGGAAGGCCGTGGCGAACGTGTCGTACAGCGACGCGCTGTCGGCAGTCCGCGTGCGCCCACTGAAGCCGGGGGAACCAACCGCCGCCTGATTGCGGCCGCGATCGATCGCGCCGTCGAGGGTGCGTACTCACACAACCGTATGTAGTATGTCTGCTACATATTGTTGTGACTATCTAGCGAGGTGAATAGTGAGTACTGCACCGTCAACGCCGCACGGCGCGCCGATCATCTCGGTGTCCGACTTGCGGATGCGTTACGGCGACAAGGTCGTGCTCGACGGCGTCGATCTCGAGATCCGGCGCGACGAGATCGTCGCGATGCTCGGCCCGAACGGTGCCGGCAAGAGCACGACGATCGAGATCCTCGAGGGCTTCCGGAGGCCCACCGCTGGCGCCGTCTCGGTGCTGGGCGCGGACCCCGCGCACGGCGACGACGGATGGCGCTCGCAGATCGGCATCGTGCTGCAGGCGTCGAGCGACCACGGCAAGTGGCGGCCGCGCCAGCTGCTGCGTCACATGTCGAACTACTATCGGCCGTATGTCGACCCCTGGCCCGTGGACGATCTCCTCGATGTCGTCGGCCTGACCGAGCAGGCGAACCAGAAGCTGCAGTCCCTCTCGGGCGGTCAGCGTCGGCGCCTGGATGTCGCGCTCGCCGTCATCGGTCGGCCGTCCCTGCTCTTCCTCGACGAGCCGACGACCGGCTTCGATCCGCGAGCCCGTCGTGACTTCCACGACCTCGTGCATCGTCTGAGCGACATCGACGGCGTGACGATCATGCTCACGACGCACGACCTCGCCGAGGCGGAGGCACTCGCGAGCCGCATCGTGATTCTCGCGGGCGGACGCATCATCGCCGACGGCTCGCCGCTCGAGCTGACCAGCTCGGTCGCG
Organism: Candidatus Microbacterium pullistercoris; assembly: GCA_019119065.1. Taxonomy (GTDB): domain Bacteria; phylum Actinomycetota; class Actinomycetes; order Actinomycetales; family Microbacteriaceae; genus Microbacterium; species Microbacterium pullistercoris. The sequence continues at coordinate 4,085 of DWXU01000156.1, forward strand.
CGCACGGCGGAGATCAGCTGGCTCTCCGGGGGACAACGACACCTGCACGCCGCGGAGGGCTCGACGCAGTTCGTCCGCGACCTTCTGACGCACGATGACTCCGTCCAAGACCTGCAGATCCGCCGGGCAACCCTCGAGGATGCCTACCTCTCGCTGGTCGAGGAGTTCGAAGCCGGGCGAGAAGTGTCCACGACGCAATTCGAGGAGGTCGAGTCATGACCGACGTGATCGAGCGGCGCGCGCCGCGCAGCAACCCCACAGTGAACGCCTACCGCACCGGGCTTCGTCGCGGCCTCACGTCGGCGCGCATCCAACTGACGAGTCCCGGCGAGATCTTCGGCACGCTCGTGATGATGGGCATCATGATCACCGTGCTGGTGATGATGTCGAGCGGGGATTTCGCGGGCGCCGGTGTGGACCTCGGATCGATGGGCCTGCCGGGCGT
>DWXU01000157.1:0-12150 GCA_019119065.1 Candidatus Microbacterium pullistercoris
TCCGTCGGACACGGGCGTGAGCACGAGCGTGCCGACGGCGCGATCCGCGCGGGCCTCCGCCGAGACGTAAGCCGGCAGAGTCGAGGTCTCACCCGCGTGCAGCGGGGTATCGCCGCGGTGGAGCGCGGTCAATTGCGGGAGGATCGCGACGACGACGCAGACGATCGCGACCGCGGTGGCCGTCACCTGCCGACGCGGCAGGTGCTCGATCGTGATCGCGGCCGCGGTGGCCAGCCCGAGCCAGCCGAGGCTCACGGCCGTGCCGGGCCAGACGGCGACCGTCGCGCCGTCGGACGTGACCAGGCGCAGAGCGAGGTCGGCGACAGCGGTGATGCTCCCGAGCGCCGCCGCGAACAGCGCCACGAGTGCCGCCCCCGGGCGTCGGGTCGCGGGGGCCGCAAGCGCGAGCAGTGCCAGCGGAACGGCCGCGAGCGGCACCCAGGGCGCGACGTCGAGATCGACGCCGAATCCGGCGAGCGCGCGCGTCCACGCATCGGGGTCGAGCATCCCGCCGGCCACCGCCCATGCTGGGCCGTGGCCGAAGGGCGCGACGGCGCCGGGATCCGCGAAGAGCGCCCACGGCGTGCCGCGCACAAATTGCTCGACTGCGAGAGGTGCGAACATCGCGAGCGTCGGGAACACGAGCCAGACGATGCGGGCGATGCCACGGCGGGCGCGCACGATCGCGACGACGAGCGCCGCGATCCACAGCAGAGCGAGCGCGGGAGCCAGCGACGGCGCGCATGCGACGACGCCGGCGAGCAGCAGCGAGGCGGCGCCGGCGGTGGTCCAGGACCGGTGCGCGGCCGCTCCGGCGAACAGGAGCCACGGCAGCAGCAGGTGCGCGATGACGGCGGCGGGACGGCCTCCGGCCAGGGCGTCCCAGAGAGGCGGCGCGGCACCCCACGCGAGGGCGAGCGCGAGGCGCGCCACGGGCCGCTCGGCGACGCGCGTCGCGGCGAACCATGCGCCGAGCACCGCGAGGGGCAGCGCCAGCAGCCACAGCAGCACGAGCGCGTACGTCGGCGCGGCCGGCCACATGGATCCCACGAGCGCGACGACCGTCCCGAACGGGTCCGCGGCGCCGACGTGCGCGACGCCCTCCGGGCGCAGCCCGTAGGCGGCATCGGCCCAGAGCCCCGCGACGGTGCTCCGCAGCGGCAGGAGCGCGCCGCCGCCGACGGCGGGCCAGGTCAGCAGGGCGATGAACGCAGCGACGCTCACGACGAACGCGGCCAGGGTCGCCCACGCGCCCCCACCGGAGAAGAAGTGCAGGGGCGAGCGTACGGCGTCGCGGCGCTCGTCGGTCGCCTGCTGGTGTTCGCGCACCTCGGTGCGCGTCAGGCGCAGCGGATCGACCTGGCTCCATCCGCCCGTGCGGAACCGGCGGATGCGCCGCCACGAACGCGCGATCGAGACGATGCGGACCATGACGGTGAGAGTCGCCATCCATTCGGGGGCGACGCGGGAGGGCCGCTTCGCGAGCAGCGCGAGCACGGTCGCCCACACGGCGAACGGCAGCAGCAGGATCCAGTGGACGGGGACGAGGAGGGCGGGCGCGTACACGAGGCGGCGATGCAGCTGCGCGACGCGTGCGCGGTACGCCTGGGCGATCAACGACGTTCCGACAGGCCAGACGGCGACGCGCGCGGCTGGCGCCAGCGTGACCCTTCTCCCGCCGAGGCGGGCGCGCACGCCGAGATCGAGCCCCTCGTCCGCGCCGAGCAGGGCGCGGTCGGGCACGAGGTCGCGCGCGACGTCCGCCCGGACGAGCATGCCGCGGATGTCGGCGCCGAGTTGGTCGTCGGCGTGGTCGTGCTGACCCTGGTCATATTCGCCTCGGGCCAGCTCGATTGATCGTCCGAGCGTCGTCATCGTCACGCCGAACGATTCGATCCGGCGCCGGTCACCCGCGCGCACGAGCTTCGGCGCGGCGATGGCCACCGACGGCTGACGCTCGAGCGCCGCGGTCAGGCGCGCGAGGGCATCGTGCTCGGGCACGGCGGCGTCGTCGAGCATCCAGATGTGGCGCCCCTCGGGGATCCGTGGGAGAGCGGTCTCGACCGCGCCCGCGAAGGAGACGCGCTCGGGGGCGTGCACCGCGACGTCGGCGCCCGAGGCGTCGACGGCCGTGCGCAACGGCTCGGTGTCGCCGCACACCACGACCGTCAGCCCAGCGGTCGACATCGTCTGGGCGCGCAGCGCGGCGAGAGCGCGTTCGAACCGACTGGCGGCCGCGGGCGAGGATCGCGTGACGAGCACGACGTGGACGGGGGCGGGCATGACCCGCTCAGCCTAAGCGCTTGCCGGCCGGGAGCCGGTCACAGACACACCGGGCAGGGTTCTCACTCAGCTCCGGCGTGCGCGCGGTGGTCAGGACGCCTGTCGCTGCTGCTGTTGCGCCTTCTTGAGACGGCGACGCTCGCGCTCGGACAGACCACCCCAGATGCCGAAGCGCTCGTCGTTCTGCAGCGCGTATTCGAGGCACTGCGAACGCACCTCGCACGATTCGCAGATGCGCTTCGCGTCGCGCGTGGAGCCGCCCTTCTCGGGGAAGAACGCCTCAGGGTCGGTCTGCGAACACAGTGCGTCGCTCTGCCACGACAAGGCGCCATCGTCGGTGGCCTCGAGCGCGTGGGGCGTTCCCGGAACGCCACGCTCAGCGGGGTCGACGAACCAGTCGGCCGGTGCCTCGGAACGGTAATACGGTGCGCTCATGTTCTCTCCCCCTCGGTCAGTCCCTGCGTCGGGTGCCTTCCCTCGCTAATTACACCCGTGTAATTAGCGAATATCAAGTCGCTGATCGTAGAGGGTTCATGCGCAGATTGAAGGTTTGAGGCGCGACGGCGTGTCACACGCACCCGTCACGCGCCCGGCTGCGCGACGAAGACCTCGCCGTCTCCGCTCACCTCGACGAGAGCCTCCCCCGCGGTCACCAGCACGGCACGACCGGGATCGAGCGTCTCGGTCGCCTCGCCCGCGGCGACCGATACCCGCCCCGCCGTGCACAGCACGATCGCCGTTCCCGTGGGCTCGAGACGCGCCGTGTCGGATCCCGATACCTGCGCGGCGAGAAGCCGGAAGTCGGGCGCGTCGGACGGGTACTCGACGAAGCCGGGCGCCTCCGCGGCGTCCTGCGCGCGCACGACGGGCACGGCTCCGGAGCGCCGTTCGAGCACCGTCATGAGCTCAGCGACGTCGATATGTTTCGGCGTGAGTCCGCCGCGCAAGACGTTGTCGCTCGCGGCCATGATCTCGATGCCGATGCCCCGCTGGTAGGCGTGCAGCTGGCCGGACCGCAGGAAGAGGGCCTCGCCACGCGCCAGCGTCACGATGTTCATCAGGAGTCCCACGACGACGCCGGGGTCGCCCGGGAACTGCGCCGCGTTTCGCCGTGCATTGGCGAGGTCGGGAGCGAACTCGACCGAGCGTGCGGCCTCGAGCGCGGCGATGATCGCGTCGACGACGGGCTGCGCGTCCCCCGACAGCAGCCACGCGATCGCGTCGGCGAGCGAGGCGTCGTCGCGGATCCGCGTGGCCAGCGGCGCGGCGGCGTCGCCGAGTTCCGCGAGCAGACGCGCGGTGGCCTCGATGTCCCGCAACCCGCAGAGCGCGACGAAGCCGTCGCGCAGGGCCACGATCATCTCGGGCTTGTGGTTGTCGTCGGTGTAGTTGCGCGGCGCGGAGGCGGGCAGATCGCGCTCCGCGGCGAAGCCCTCCTCCGCCTGTCGCTTCGTCGGATGGGCCTGAATCGACAGCGACTTCTCCGCCGCGAGGATCTTGAGCAAGTACGGCAGTCGGCCGCCCGGGCCGACCTCGACGCCCTCCTGGCGGATCCATTCGTCGAGCGTGCGACCACTCCCGTCACGAACGTCCGCGGCGTCGGCGGCGTGGTCGCCGAACCACACCTCCGCCTCGGGCTGCGCAGCCTCCGGCCGTCCCTCGAGCTGTGCGATGAGCGTCGTCGACCCCCAGTCGAACGGACGCGGGTCGTTGCCAAGTGGTACGAGCATGCTCCCACCCTATGATCACACCGGTCGCGTCCCCGCGCGCCGTAGGCTTGAGGCATGGCGAAGCTGTCGGCGCACCCGGTGTCCCCACCGCACCGCGCACCGGCGCGGGAGGCGACGGGGCACCTCGCGCTGCGCGCGTACGCGACGTTCGTGCTGTTCAGCGCGCTGGCGTACTCGTGGTGGTACAACCTCCTCGGCGTGGTCGGCGCGCTCGCCCTCGTCGCCGCCGCGGTCCTCGCCACGCTCGCCATCTGGATCCCCAGCCTCGCGCGCCGCCGCGGACCGCGAGCGCTCGCGTGGCGCCGCTTGCCGTGGGCCGCGTTCGCCTACGTCGCCCTCGCGTTCGTCTCGGTGGCGTGGTCGGCCTGGCCCGGCTCCACGATCGCGACCGCGCTCGTGCTCGCGGCGTTCACCCTGCAGGGAGTGTTCCTGGCGGACATGCTGACGTGGGGCGAGATCGTACGCGGCCTCGAGGTCGCCCTGCGCTGGGTCGTCGCCCTGTCGATCCTGTTCGAGGCGTGGGTTGCGCTCATCCTCGATCGCCCGATCCTGCCGAACTTCTTCCCACTCGACGGCGAGGCGGATCCGCACTGGTACTGGGTGCGCGGCAACCTCTTCGACGCGTGGCTCGTCGGCGACAGGATCCAGGGCATCGTCGGCAACTCAAACCTGCTCGGCATGCTGATGGTCGTCGCGCTCATCGTGTTCGGCGTGCGACTGCGCGTCGCGTTCCTCGGGCGACTTCCGGTGGAGCGGATCATCATGCGCGCCGTGTGGCTCCTGCTGGCCGCATGGCTGCTCGCGCGGGCCGGGTCCGCCACCAGCCTCGTCGCGGGGGCCGTCGTGCTCGCCGTCCTGACGATCGCGCTCGTCATGCGCTGGCAGACGACGCCGCGCGGACGCACGACCGTCTACGCGACGGCGAGCGCCGCGACCGCCGGCGTCGTCGCGATCGGCCTGCTCGCGTACGATCGCGTCACCGCCGCGCTCGGACGCGACGGCGGCCTCACCGGCCGCGACGACATCTGGCAGGCAGTGCTCGACCGCGCCGTGCAGCACCCGGTGATCGGCAACGGCTTCGCGTCACCGTGGGTGCCGACCGATCCGGCGTTCGACGGCTGGATCGTCGACCACGGCATCTCGGTCTTCGAGGCGCACAACATGTGGCTCGACGCGTTCTTCCAGCTCGGCGCGCTCGGCGTCGCGGTGGTGGCGGCCGTCTACGCGTCGGCCGTCTGGCGCGCGTGGTTCTTCGCCGTCGACCGCCCCCGCTGGGATCGTCACGCGAGCCGTCGCTACTCGCCGCTGACGCTGATTCCCCTCCTGGTGCTGTGGGCGCTGCTCGTTCAGGGTCTGACCGAGTCGAATCCGATCATGCTGTGGGGGTGGATGCTCGTCGTCCTCTTCTCGGCGAAGATCAAGGTCACTCCGGCGCTCAGCTACCCGTCGCGCGACGCGGGAATCGGCGCGCCCGCATGACATCGGCGCGCGGTGCCGCCCTGACGGCTCTGGCCGATCTTCTCCGGTCGGCGGCCTTCGCCCGCGCGTACACGCTGACGGCCCTTGCTGCGGCGTTCCTGACGACCGCGGTCCACAGCGTGAACGGACCCGTCACCCTCGCGACGATCGTCGCGGGGCTCGCCGTGCTCGGCGTCGGGATCCTCGTCGCCCGTCGCGACGAGCTCTCCCTGATCGGGTTCGCCCCCACGAGTCTCGTCCTGTACGTCGTGTGGGCGATCGTGAGCCTGGCCTGGGCGCTCGACGGCACCCACGGTCGCACCGTGTTGGCGTGGTGCGCACTCATCGGATGGTCGATCGTCGCGGTCACGATCGCGCACGTCCGCGACACGCTCCAGATCGCCCGGGCCGTCGGCGACGTGCTGCGGTGGCTGCTCACGGCGTCCCTCGCGCTCGAGGTGCTGTCCGGCATCATCTTCGACACCCCGTTCGTCGCGCTCGGCATCGAGGGGCTGATCGCGAACGGCGGTCCGATCCAGGGCCTGTTCGGCTCGCGCAACCTGCTCGCCTTCGTCGCGGTCGTCGGCCTCATCACCTTCACGATCGAGTGGCGCGCGCGAGCGATTGCCCGACACGTGGCGACGTACTCGCTCATCCTCGCCTCGCTGCTGCTCGTGCTGTCCGGATCCCCGACCGCTGTTGTGCTCGTCAGCGCGCTCGTCGCGGCGGAGCTCGCGCTCGCAGTCGCCCGGCGGTCGCGCCGCACCGCCCGTCGTCGCGCCCACGTCGTCACGGCCGTGATCGCCGCGCTCGTCGTCGTATCGATCCTGGTGCTGTACCGCCCGATCGCGGCGTTCTTCGCCGCACGGTCCGGGTTCGCCGCTCGCGCCGAGCTGTGGAGCGAGGTCAGCGTCTGGATCGGCCAGCGCCCCGTCACGGGCTGGAGTTTCTTCGGTACGTGGGAGGGAGAGCCGTTCCCCACGAACGTGATCGACCTCTCTCTCGGGTGGGTCAACGCCTCCGCCCTCAACGTGTACGTCGACATCGTGTTGCAGCTCGGCTGGGTGGGGCTGCTGTTGTTCGCGACCTTCAGCGTGCTCGCACTCGCACGAGCCTGGCTTGCGGCCGCGGATCGCCGATCGGTCGTGTACGCGTGGCTGCCGCTGATGCTCGTCGCCCTGCTCGTCGAGTCGCTCTTCGAGAGCTACGCGCTCGGCGACCTCGGCTGGCTACTGCTCGTCGTGTGCGCGGTCCGCGCCGGCCAGGAGAGATCGTGGCGCGTCGTGCTGGATCCGACCGCGCCGCTCCCGGCGCCGCCGATTCAGCCGCCTGGAGGATCGGCCCGGTAGTCTCAACGTCTATGCCGTTCGTTCTGCAGAACGTGGTCTTCCCGACCGACCGCGACCCGGACCTCCTGCCGCTGTATCTTGACGCGGACACCTGGTCGACGATCGATGACACCCCCGTCCGCGTGACGAACGACGCCCACATCGGCGACGTGCTCTCGCGCGCGAGCGTGCGGGTGCATCCGGGAAGCCGCACGTCATTCGCGAGCTACTTCAACGCCTTCCCTGCCTCCTACTGGCAGCACTGGACGAGCGTTCGCCGCGTCACGCTCACGGTGCGCACGTCGGGGTCGGCGACCGTGCTCGTGTATCGCTCCAACGGATCCGCCGTGCAGCAGCGCCTCGAGACCGCGGAGGTGTCAGGCGAGAGCGAGACGCGCTTCGACATCGCGCTGACGCAGTTCTCTGACGGCGGCTGGGTCTGGTTCGACATCGTCGCGGACCGCGAGCCCGTCGTGCTCGAGTGCGCCACCTGGGCGACCGACCACGAGCCGGTGCGCGAGGGCAAGGCGTCGCTCGGCATCACGACCTATAACAAGCCCTCGTACTGCCTCGACACCCTCACCGCGCTCGCCGAGAGCGCGGGCGTGCTCGAGGTCGTCGACCGCGTCTTCCTCATCGACCAGGGCACAGACCGGGTCGACGCGCAGGACGGGTTCGCCGAGGTCGCCAGCGCTCTCGGCGACACCCTGCAGGTGATCACGCAGCCGAACCTCGGCGGATCCGGCGGGTTCGCCCGCGCGATGCACGAGACGATGCAGCGCGACGAGAGCGACTTCGTGCAACTGCTCGACGACGACGTCAAGATCGAGCCGGAGTCGATCCGCCGCTCGATCGTATTCGGCCGTTACGCGACGAAGCCGGTCATCGTCGGCGCGCACATGTTCGATCTGCTGGACCGACCGCGATTGCACGCCTGGGCCGAGGTCGTCGACGAGATGCCGTTCATGTGGCGCACCCTCTATCAGGAGCAGCTGCCGCACGACTTCCGCGAGCAGAACCTGCGCCAGGCCCCGCTTCTGCACATGCGCATGGACGCCGACTACAACGGTTGGTGGATGTGTCTGATCCCGAAGGCGGTCATCGCCGAGATCGGGCTGCCGCTTCCCGCGTTCATCAAGTGGGACGACGCCGAGTACTCGCTGCGCGCCCGCGCGGCGGGTATCCCGACCGTGACGCTCCCCGGTGCGGCGCTCTGGCACGTGTCGTGGGTCGGCAAGGACGACGCGATCGACTGGCAGGCGTACTTCCACGCGCGCAACCGCATCGTGTCGGGGTTGCTGCACTCGACGATCCCCCATGGCGGGACGCTGCTGCGCCACAGCCGCCGCATGGACCTCAAGCACCTCATGATGATGCAGTACTACCCGACGGCGCTGCGCAATCGCGCGCTGCGCGACGTGTTGAGCGGCCCGGATCACATGCGACGCACGCTGCGCACGCGCATGCCGGAGGCGCGTGAAATCGCGAAGAAGTACCCCGAGACGGTCGTGCACCGCGACCCCGAACGCGTCCTCCACTCGCGCAAGGGCCGCCGGGTGTTCGAGTTGCGGCCCCGCCGCGCGGGGCTCGACAATCCGACCGGTCTGCGCCTGCGCGTCTTCACGGCGCGCACCCTGCTCGACCACCTGTTGCGCCGCCCGGCCCCGGAGAACGTGCAGACGCCCGAGGTGGAGTTCAGCAAGGGCGACGCCGAGTGGTGGCGCGTGCCGGCGTTCGACTCCGCGCTCGTCTCGGCGGCCGACGGATCCGGAAAGCAGATCTACACGCGCAATCGAGGAACGTTCCGCGGCATGTTGCGCGACTCGATCCGCCTGCACCGCCGTCTGAAGAAGGAATGGCCGCGCCTCGCTCGCGAGTACCGGGCCGCCCTCCCCCGCCTCGTGGCGGAGGACGAATGGATCCGCAGTTTCGAGGACGACGCATGACCGACGCATTCGACCCCCGGACCGCCGCGATCGTCATCGTGACGTTCAATCGCGCACAGTTGCTGGCGCGCGCTCTCGAGTCGGTCGGCCGCATGGATCCGAAGCCGGGTCGCGTCGTCGTCGTCGACAACGCCTCGAGTGACGACACGGCAAGCGTCGTCGAGCGCTTCCAGAGCGAACTCGACACGGAGCTCGTCTCTCGCCGCCTCGATGAGAACACGGGCGGCGCGGGCGGCTTCAGCGAGGGGATGAAGACCGCGTACGCGCTGGGATCCGAGTGGATCTGGCTCATGGACGACGACGTCGAGGTGCTGCCAGACGGCCTCGCGCGCATGGGTGTGTGGGCGCCGCGCTTCCGCCACGTGCAGGGGCGTCGCTACGACTACGACGGATCCGAGTTCTACTGGCAGTACCGGGTCTCGACGTCACTCGGCATCCCGATCCCGTTTGCGCCGGCCGGTTTCGACGCGTCGGGGTACCGCGAGATGAACTCGGGCTGCTTCGAGGGCATGTTCATCCACCGCTCGCTCGTGAAGCGGATCGGCCTGCCGGATCCGCGCTTCTTCATCTACTGGGATGACACAATCTACGGCTACCTCGCCTCGCGTTACGAGCCGTGCGTGATCGTCGATGAATTCGTGCTGCAGCGCACGCGGTCGATCAAGCAATGGGACATGGGCACACGGCACTTGAATGCCTCGAGCGACATGTACCGGTATTACATCATGCGCAACCGCGGGATCATGTCGCACTACTACCGCGCGCACGGCGACTATCGCCCGCTCGCCTTCGCGCTGGGCACGGCGGCGACGTTCGCGAAGGAGCTGATCCGCCTCGGTTTCGTCGAGCGGAAGATCACCCGCCGCGGCTGGCGCAACCTCTGGACCGGCATGCGCGACGGGCTCGCGCTCTCGCGCGACAGGTCGTTCGAGATCATGGCGCCGCTGGAAGACTGACACGATGCTCGAGATCGGCGACGACACGCGCATCGCGAAGCAGGTCAAGTTCAACCAGGGCGAACACACGACGCTCCGCGTGGGCGATCGGACCCAGATCTACCGGGGCGGCGAGTTCACGGGCGACATCACGATCGGCGACGACGTGTTCATCAACCGCGACTGCTACGTGCGGCCGCACGTGACGATCGGCGACCGAGTGAATATCGGGCCGTTCGTGCGCCTCATCACAGACACTCACGAGGTCGGCCCGCACGAGCGGCGCGCGGGCGCGGTGCGGCACGATCCGATCGTCGTGGGCGCCGGATCGTGGATCGGGGCATCGTCGACGGTGCTCGCGGGCGTCAGGATCGGAGCGGGCGCGATCGTCGCGGCCGGCTCGATCGTCACGGAAGACGTGCCGGACGACGTGCTCGTGGCCGGTGTTCCCGCCCGCGTCGTCAAGCGCCTGAAGGGCTAAGCGGCGCGATGACGCCAGCGGGCGCCTCGCGAGTGCGTTCGCGCCCTTTTCGGCGCGCAACAGGGCGACGGGGCACTCGCGGAGCGGGGCACGCTCAGGCGCGGATCCGCACGGCGTCGGCAGCCGCGAGCGCTCTGAGGTGACGTGCGATGCTCGCGCGGAGCGCGTCGTGCCGCGCATCGAGGGCGGTCGCGGGGTCGCGCCAGTTCGCAGGATCGTAGAGCCACACCGGACGGCGCACGAGCTCCGGCGCCTCCCACTCGTAACGCGGCCAAATATGGGCGTGCACGAAGGCGTCGTGGTTGCCGAGGACGTCGATGTTGGTGCGCCGAAAGCGCGGATCCGCCTCACGGCACGCGCGTTCGACGGCCGCGGCGAGCAGATCGGCGTCGGCGAGGAACTGCACGCGATCGGCGCGCGGCATCTCGGCGAGCGCGGTGGCTCGGGGATCCTTGCCCAGCAGCACGCAGTACCCGGGCAGAAACTGGACGTCGCCGATGACGGCATAGCCGCCGCGAAGCTCGGCGAGCACCGTGGGGTTCTCCCCGCGCGCGGCGGATCCGATGCGGTCGTCGCGCCAGGTCATGGCCTCGACGGTAGCGGATGACGGGCGCTGGTCGCCGCGCGCCGCTCGAGCGCGCGCTCCTCAAGGCGCGTGGCGAACGCAAGGGAGGTCGTTACGAGAGCATCGCGCGGAATGCGCGGCGCACTTCGGTGAGGTAGTCGCCCGGCACCTCCAGCATGGGGAAATGACCGCCGCGCGGCGCGTAACTCCACACGCGCAGGTCGCGGAACCGCCGCTCGACCCATGCGCGAGGCAGGCGCTCGATCTCCCGAGCGAACACCGTCACCGCCGACGGCACCTCAATGGGGGCGCGGTTGTCGGGTGGGAAGTTCTCCCAGTAGAACCGTGCCGACGATCCCGCCGACGCGGTGAACCAGTAGAGCGACACCGTGTCAAGGATACGGTCGCGTGCCACGATGTCCTCGGGGCGGCCGTCGTTGTCGGTCCACCCGTGGAACTTCTCGACGATCCAGGCGAGCTGGCCGATCGGGGAATCGGTCAGCGCGTACGCGAGCGTCTGCGGACGCGTCGATTGCTCGAGAGAGTATCCCCCGCCCCGCTGCCAGAACGCCCGAGTTTCCGCCAGATCGGCGGCTTCGCGCTCGTCGAGATCGCCGTCCTCGGGCGGCACCTCGACGTAGGGGGTGAAGGAGTGGATCGCCGCGACGCGATCGGGGTGGCGCACGGCCAGCGCAGCCGTCACCCGACCGCCCCAGTCCCCACCCGCGGCGACGAACCGTTCGTAACCGAGCCGCGACATCAGCACGGACCACGCATCGGCGGTCCGATCGACTGACCACCCCGTCTCCACGGGCTTTCCGCTCGGACCGAAACCCGGTAACGCGGGCGCGACGTGGACGAGCCCGACCGGCCGCACTTACCGCGACGAACCGGCAAGCCGGGTGTTCTTCCAACCGGCCCCGGACACGCCCCCGCCAGAACCACCGCCTACGTCACGCAGATCAGAATCTTCGGGAGATCGCACAGCAGATGCAGGCGCTCCAGGAGCCGACACACAGCGAGCGGAAACATCAATAACCTGCGCGCCAAAGGCGGAGACGCTCCGAGCGGATCCTCCGGAAGTGGGATCGACCCAAACGGCTCCGTTGGAAAGGCAGGCACCGCGAGCGGTGGGAACTCCCCGAACGGCGCCTCCGGAGAAGGAGACATCCCACACCGAACCCCCTTCCGCGGAGCGACTCCGAGCCGAGTCTCCATGTGTCGGGCCCCGGGATCAGGGACATCGAACTCATCGACGCAGATCGGATCGGGGACCTCGTCGGGCGGCGCACAGCGGCCGGACGCGGTCGTGACGGATCGCATCGCCACGCCCTGTGGGCAGCTCCCCGACAGCGCGTCGGTCGTGCGCTCCCGGCGCCCGCGTGACGCTGAGGGTTTCGCGCGGATCCTCGATGAACTCGAGG
>DWXU01000158.1:0-12739 GCA_019119065.1 Candidatus Microbacterium pullistercoris
TCAGCCCCCGTGCTTTCGACAGCGCGACGAGCATCGCCCCCGCGGGGCCGCAGCCCGCGATCAGCACGGAGGTGCCGGAAGCCGGGTCAAGGCGATCGATCGAGTGGATACAGCACGCGAGCGGCTCGGTCATCGCACCGATGAGCGGAGTGGTCGCCGGGTCAAGCCGGTACAGGATGCGCGCGGGAGCCGTCATCGTGGTCGTCATGCCGCCGTCGAGCTTGACGCCGTACCCCTTCTTGTCGACGCAGAGGTGCTCGTCGCCGGAGCGGCAGTAGGTGCAGGACGTGCAGTACCAATGCGGTTCGACCGTGACGAGATCTCCTGGGCGCAGGCCGGAGACGTCGTCCGCGACGTCACGGACGATGCCGCAGACCTCGTGGCCCATGATGACGCCGTCGGCGGAGGGGAACGTGCCGGCGATGATGTGAGCATCGGTGCCGCAGAGCCCGACGACGAGGACGTCGAGCGATGCTTCGCCCGCCGCGAGGCCCGGCACCGGCTCGTCGACGAGCGTCAAACCGTCGGTGCGGCGGTGCCGCAGGGCCGTGCGATTCATGATCCTGTCCCATCGGGGTCTCGAAGGATTCCCGTGAGCCGGGAGATGTGAGCGCGGGCGGCGCGCTCGGAGGCTTCCGGATCGCGCCGCGCCAGCGCGTCGAAGATCGCTCGATGATCGGACGTGGCTCCGCGCACGCCCACCGTGACGTTGGTCGACCGCATCGCTACGATCACCTGTCCCTGGATCTCCTCGAGCATGCGCAGAAGGACGGGGCTCGCGGCGGCGTCTCGGATCAGCCGGTGGAACCGGGCGTCGAGTTCGATGTGCCGAGAGAAGTCGTGCGGGTCGATGGCTTCGTGCTCGCGCAGCACCGCATCGAGCTGGTCGAGTGCGCTCGTGGTGATCGCGGCAGCCGCGAGCCGTGCCGCCATCCCTTCGAGCGCTTCCCGCGCATGGTAGAGGCTGACGAGCGCGGGGCGCGGCGGCGTATGGACGACGGCGCCCCGGTTGAACTCTTCCACCGCGAGGCCCTCACGCACGAGCTGCAGCACCGCGTCGCGGACGGGGCTGCGGCTGATCCCGAGCTCTTTCGCGATAGCCGGGATCGCGAGACGCGATCCCGGCTCGAGCTCGCCCGTGAGGATCTTCGCGCGCAGGAGTTCGTGAACACTCGTCCCCACCCGCACCGGGGCTTCCCATTCCACGCTGTCAACCTGCCTTCGCTTACTGCGCGCGGGTGAAGGCCGAGACGAACTCCGCGTACGTATCCGCGATCGCGTCGAGCGAGCGCGCACGAACGTCGTCGTCCGTCGGCGCAGCCGCGAGCTGCTGCACTGCGTCCCACCAGATACTACGACCGATGGCGAAGCCGATGAAGCCCGCCTGCGCGGCCGTCTCGAGCCAGCCGTTGACCTTCTGAGGTGTGCCACCCGCGCCGAGGAGGATGCATTCTCCGCCGTGCTGCCGCGCGAGTTCCACCGTTTGGCGTGACGAATCGAGGTCGCCCTGGTGCTCGAGCTTCCAGATGTCGACGGGGACGTCCTCGAGGATCTCGCGCATCGCTTCGCGGGTCAGCGCAGGCCGCATCTCCCAGGCGTAGCGTTCCTCGGATCCGTCGGCCTCGGCCAGCTGCTCGGCCGTCGGCGGAACGAGCAGCTCGAAGAGAAACGGCGTCCCGGATTCCCGCGAGGCCGCCGAGGCCTCGGCGAGGCGCTGGCGCTGAAGGGAACGTTCCTCTGCCGGATCGGCCGGGTTGTAGCGCACGAGCACCTTCGCGTAGCCGGGGGCGAAGGACTCCAGGTACGCGCGCGCGTCCTCAGGCTCCGTCTCGTACACGCGCAGTCCCGCGCGCTCGATCGGCAGGGCCAACGGGATCCCGTGGGCGACGAGACGCTCGGGGACGCCCGGACCGAGTTCGGGATCCACGAGCATCGCGGCGCCGGTGATGCCGTTCGGCTCGAGATAGTCACGAATCGCCTTGCGCAGACCCTCGAAGATCAGGTGCTTCGCCTCGGCGGTGAACGCACGCTCTTTCGCCGTCGCGACACCGGTGTGGCCGAAGAGGGCATTCGTCAGCCACGGTCGCTGGTCGGCGGCCAGGATCAGCAGGTTATCGCGGGTCATCGGGTCTCCTCGTGCGTGATGTAGGGCTTGACGTACTCGCCGGCGACGAACCGTGTGAAGGTGTCTTCGAGGTCCCTCAACCTCGTCGGCGTCATGATCGTGTCGCGCAGGCGGGCGCCCTGCGACCGCAGCAGCTCCCAGTTGTCGTCGACCTCCGTCGGAGGGAAGTAGAACGAGCGCACCGTGAAGCAGTCGGTACGCCGCCATCGGGGCGTCGCCGGCATGAGGTAGGGCTCGTTCGATTCCCCAAGTGCGAGAATCGCTCCACCCGGTTCCACCAAGTCCTGCGCGGATGCCCTGGCGGATGCCGCGCCGCTCACTTCAGCGACGACCTGATGCCGGTTCGTCCCCTCGAGGTCCGGCGCCGCTTCTGCGCCGAGGGCCTGCGCCAGCGCGAGGCGCGAACCATTGGGATCCCACGCCTGCACCTTCGGAATGCCCATCGCCAGAGCCACGGCGACGACGCCGAGCCCGAGCGGACCACAGCCGATCACGAGGAGATCTTCGATCCCGTCGGGCTGCGTACGTGCACCGAGACGCAGCGCGTGCGCCGCCGTGCCGAAGGTGTCGAGAGCGAGCACCGCGACGTCCGAGGGGATGTCATCGGGCACGGGGATGAGGCACTGCGGCGGAACGTCCATGTACTCCGCGAATCCGCCGTCGAACTGCCAGCCCATGAGGCCGCGGAGCTCGTAACAGCGATTGTTCTGCTGTCGGCGGCAGGCGGGACACTGACCGCAGCTCACGGGAATGAACACGACGACGCGCGTACCGGCCGCCGGGGCGCCCGGAACGGACTCGATGACGGTGCCGACCACTTCGTGGCCGGGAACCACATCGGCACCGCTCGCAAGCAGTCGCTTGTCGGAACCGCAGAGCGCGCAGACGTCCACGCGGATCCGCGCAAGGCCAGTCGCTGGAGCGTCGAGAGTGGCCGTCGTGAACGAGACGACGCCGTCGCCCTCGAAGCGTGCGCTGGTGTTCTTGATCGCCTCGATCATTTGACCGCACCTCCTGTCAGCCCGCGCACGAGCCACCGCTGGGCCACGATCGTGAGCACGATCGCGGGGACGGAGATCAGCGTGCTCGCGGCCATCAGACCGCCATAGTCGCTGGAGCCCTGCCCGATGAAATTGAAGGCGATGACCGGCAGCGGCATCGTGTTCGAACTCGCCAGAGCGAGCGCGAAGAGGAAGTAGTTCCACGAGAAGATGAAGCTCAGGGTGATGGCCACCGAGATGCCCGGCGTCACGAGTGGCAGCACCACCTGCATGAAGCGCTGCCTCGGACTGCAGCCGTCGATCAGGGCCGCCTCTTCCAGGCTGCGGGGGATCTCCTCGTAGAAGGGGACGAGCAGCCAGATGCACAGCGGCAGGGTGATGATGAGGTGCGCGCAGATGAGAAGGGCGAAGTTCAACACGTCGTTCGAGGCCGCTCCGATCTTCATCGACAGGATGAAGAAGGGAACCACGAACAGCACGCCGGGCGCCATGCGCGCGAGGAGCGTCATGAAGCCGATCGCGGGGATCCGTCGGCGCACGATCACGTACGCGGCGGGGACCCCGAAGATCAGCGCGAGGATCGTCGACCCGCCCGCGATGATGAAGCTGTTGCGGATGTAGTAAATGAAGTCGAACCGCTCGAACAGCGTTCGGAAGTTCTCGAGCGTCAACGGGGACGTGATGTTGAAGATGCTTCCGGTGATGTCGATGTTGTTGCGGAACGCCGACCAGAGCATGAACAGCACGGGCACGAAGAAGATGAGTGCGGCGACGACGTACCCCGCGTACGTGAGCGTGTACGAACGCCGACGCGCCGTGGTGCTACTCGACATTTGAGGTCCTCTTTCGCACGTAGGTGAAGATGGCGGCGATCAGGATGACGAGCACGAACAGGCTCAGCTGGAGAGCGGCGGCGTAGCTCGGTTCCTGATCGATGAACGCGGCGCGATATCCGTACACGTTGAGGGTGTTCGTGGCATTGACCGGTCCGCCCTGGGTCATGATGTAGATCGTGTCGAAGAAGCGGATCAGGTCGACCGTGCGCAGGAGCATGGCGACGAGAATGACCGAACGCAGCAACGGCAGGCCGACGAACAGAGCCTTCTTGACGGGGCCGGCGCCGTCAATCGAGGCCGCTTCAAACGGCTCGCTCGGGAGCGACCGAATGCCCGCAGAGATGATCAGCGCCATGAACGGCGTCCACTGCCAGATGTCGACGATCGCAATCGACCAGGGTGCCATCGTCCGGCTGCCGAGCCACACGACGGGGTCGAGGCCGAGCGCGGTCAGGATCTGATTCGCGGCGCCGAGCGTCGGATCGAAGATCAGCATCCAGACGAGCGCGACCGCCACTGACGCGGTGATCGCCGGGATGAGCATGACGCCCTGGAAGATGGCGCGACCGGGCACGTCACGACTGAGCAGGTATCCGAGCCCAAGACCCAGGACGGTCTGGACGACGAGGCAGACCGTGAACAGCATCAGCGTTACCCAGAGCGAGTTCCAGAACTCACTGCTCTGGAACATCTCGATGTAATGCCCGAAGCCGACGAAGCCGGCGTTGTTGCCCGCGATGTCCTGGTCGGTGACCGAGAGCCACACGGTGTACAGCACGGGGATCAGCACCAGCGCCACAGTGACGACCAGCGCGGGGATGATGAACGGGAGCGTCCCCCGCGCCACGGGGTCGAACTGAGTCCGACCCCGTGACGCCTGGCGGCGACCCGGTGGTGCGATGATGGTCCGCGTCGTAGACATGTGTCCTATTTCTCGTCGAGCAGTTCGTTCAGTCCGGACTGGATCTCCGCGGCGGCCTCTTCCGCAGTGGCCTCACCGAGGATCACCTTTCCGATCGCGTCCCCGATGGTCTCGCGCATGCTCGGGGCCTTCGACCCCACCGGACCCACTTCGGTGTGTCCGTTCTCCTGGATGTCAGCGACGGCGGCGAGCCACTGTTCCTGAGTGGGCGTCTGGAAGTTCTCGAGGTAGCTCGGGTCCTTCGCGACGCTGTCGCGCGGCGGAGCGATCTCGGCCTTCGTCAGCTCGAGCTGCGTCTCCGGCGACGTCGCCCACTGGATGAACTCCCACGCGTCGTCCTTCTTCTCGGAGAACGCAGACATCGCGATCCCCCATGACAGCGCGGTCGGAGCCGCCTGTTCAGAGCCGCCCGGCATCTTCGCGACACCGACGTGCTCACTGACAGTGCTCGCCTCCTCGTCGAAGACCGAGTTCAACTCGTTGCTCGACTCGAGTGACATCGCGACCTTGCCCTGCGCGAAGAGGTTCGACGACTCCGTGAAGCTGTAGTTGATCACGCCGTCAGGTCCGTACTCGCGGGCGAGAGTCGCGTACTGCTCGATCGCCGTGATGGCTCCGGGCTGGTCGAAGTTCGCCGTGCCTTCCTCATTCGTCCACTCGACGCCCTCACCATGAATGAAGGGGCCGAAGGTGAACGGGATCGCCGCCGACGCACCGCGCAGCGTGATCGGCGTGATGTCGCCCTCTTCCTTGATGGTCTTAGCCGCGGCCAAGACATCGTCGAAGGTCTCAGGAACGTCGATGCCGAGGTCCTCGAAGACATCGGTGCGGTAGTAGAGCACCGGGCCCTCGATGTTGATCGGCGCCGCGATGATGGTGCCGTCCGCGTCCTTCATGCCGTCGATCGCCGACGGTGAGAAGTCGTCCATCTCGTACGAGTCGGGCGCGCTCGCCATGTAGTCGTCGAGCGGCGCGTAGTAACCGGCGTCAGCGAACTGGGGACCTTCACGCGAGGGCAACGACATGTACACGTCCATTGCGGTGCTCTTCGACTGCAGGTTGAGCAGGATGCGGTCGCGCGCCTGCTGCTCCGCGAAGGTCTGGACGTTGACCGCGATGCCGCTCTCCTCCTCGAACTCTTCGATGAGCGGCTCGAGACCGCGCTGCCACGGGTGATTGGACAACACCACGTTGATGGCACCGCCTTCTGAAGATCCCTCTCCTGGGGATCCGCACGCAGCAGTGGCTCCGACGACGACGACAGTCGCCGCAACAGCGCCTGCCCGCCAAGCGAACTTGGACATCGTTCCTCCTTGATCGATTCCTTGGTGTATTCGGGGGGGTAGTCGCCGCGCTAGACCAGCGCGACGAGGGGGGAGAGCCAGCTGTGAAATGGCTTCAGCAGGCCCGGGTCGTTTGTCTGCCATTCCGGGGGGACGTACCGCACGTGTCCCCCGACATCGGAGAGATCGACGGGTGCAACCGCACCGTCGCGGTCCAGTCCGACCATGACGTCCGTCAGGCCTTCCGGATCGCGAAGCCAGGCGCCGGCTTCCTCTCCGACGCGACGTGCTTCGCGTGCATCGACCGGACTGACGAGGGCCGAGTTGCATCGCTGGGCCGTGCCGATCACTTCTCCCCGTGCCGAGACGTTGAGAGCAGCGGATGCGTCCTCGGCGAGGATCCTCGCGATCCCGCCCTGAATGAGCTGTGTGTGGTTTCTCGCCTTGACCGGCTGACGCGTGAGCTCTGGTGCGACGCCCTCGCTCACGACGACGAGTGCACGCCGCCGCTCGCGCACGATGCGGTCGACGTCGGCGAGGAAGTCGTCTCGGTCGAATGCGTGCTCGGGGGTGAGCACGAGGTCGGGCGCGTACTCCTCGTCGTGCTCGTGATAACACGCGGCGAGCGCGAGCCATCCCGTATCGCGGCCCATCACCTCGACGACGCGCAGGGTCTCGACGCCCGCCATCGCCTCGTGATCGCGCGCCATGTCCGTCACTGTGGTCGCGAGATAGCGCGCCGCTGAGGCGAAGCCAGGCGTGTGGTCGACACGGACGATGTCGTTGTCGATCGTCTTGGGGATGCCGACGACGCGCAGGTCTTCTCCTCGCTGCGACGCGCGCTGGCCGATCGCTGAGAGGAATGCCATCGTGCCGTTACCGCCGATGAGTCCGAGCCCTGTGACGCCGCGAGCGACGAGAGCATCGACGATCGCGTCGAGATCATCGTCGGTGATGGCCCGACGGCCGCCGCGCAACCAGGATCCGGTGCGTACGAGTTCGCGCCCGTCGGGCGGGACGTCCGTGTACCGCCCCGCCACGAGAGCATCGGGGCCACCGCGAGCGAACAGAAGCTCGGCGTCGCCGACGCCCGCGATGAAGCCCGCGAGACTGCGGTTCACGACGGGCGTTGGCGCACCGGTCTGCGCGATCAGGATGGTCACGGCGCATCCGAGCGTGTCGCGATCGTACGGAAGTGCTGATGGGCGTCGAGTCCCTGACGTCCGCCTTCGTAACCGAGTCCGGACAGACCGAGCCCTCCGAACGGCGCACCCGGGTAGTTCGGCGTCGCGGTGTTGATGCCGATGATCCCCGCGCGGAACCGCGCGGCGACCGCGTCGGCTCGAGCGGCATCGTTCGTGCAAACGTAACTCGCGAGGCCGTAACCGGTGCCGCGCTGGAGCGTCAGCGCCTCATCGAGATCGTCGTAGAGGACGATCCCCGCTGCGGGTCCGAAGACTTCGTCAGCCACGAGTTCCGAAGAGGCGGGCGCGCCCATCACGAACTGCGGGGATGCGTAGTGTCCCTGCTCCGGCACCTCGATCTGCGCGAGCAGTGCCTCGCCGCCGCCGGCGATCGCGTCATCGACGAGCGCCGACACGCGCGAGGGATCGCCCGCCGGTGCGAGCGGACCGAGGGTCGTCGCGGCATCCCGTGGATCCCCGACGACGAGCCGCGATGCGGTCTCGACGAGGGCGTCTCGGAAATCGCCCGCGAGCGCGCGCGGGATGAGGACGTTGTTCGCGCCGATGCACGACTGCCCGTTGTTGCGGAACTTCGCGATCATCAGCGTCTCGACCGCGGAACCGACGTCGGCGTCATCGAGCACGACGAACGACGCGTTGCCGCCGAGCTCCATGACGGCCGGGAGGAAGCGCGGAGCGATCTGCTCATTGAGGAGACGTCCGACGCGAGTCGATCCGGTGAACGAGACGCCGTCGACGCGAGCGAGCCAGGTGTCGACGACATCCGCCGGCGAGCCGAGCACCGTGTTCACAACGCCCGCCGGGACGAAGCGATCGAGAAGGGCCGACAGGCGAAGGGACGACAACGCCGCGAGCGCCGCCGCGCGGAAGACCACGGTGCATCCGGCCGCGAGAGCGGCAGCGATCTTGCGGGCGGGGATGGAGACCGGGAAGTTCCATGGCGTGATGACGGCGAAGACTCCAATGGGCTGCGGTTGCACACGGTGGGTGATACCCGGGATCACGTCGAAGTGCTCGTCGCGCTGGTTCTCGAGAAGGTCGGCGAACGCGTCGAAGTACACGGCCGAGAACGTGATCTCGCCCTGTGCCTCCGCGAGGCGCTTACCGGTCTCGGTGCTGAGCAGCCAGGCCCAGCTCGTCTCGTCGTCGGCCTGCGCTTCCTCACGCAGCGCGCCAGCAATGGCACGGAGGACTCGAACGCGCTCGACGACCGGAGTCTCCGACCACGCGCCGAGCTTGTCCTGCGCGACGTCGACCGCCCGCGCCGCGTCGGCGGAAGTGCCCTGGAGCACCTCGCCGATCACGCCGCCATCGATCGGACTGACAGCTTCGACGCGACGGCGTCCGTTCGCATTGGAGATGACGTCGCCGCTGATGCGGATGCCACTTTCGGACAACGGGTTCACTGTGCCTCCTCGGGGAGAGTGACGAGATGGGGGGCGAGGTGCTGAAGATCGATGTCGAGGCCCATTCCCGGCCCTTGCGGAACGGCGACGGTTCCTGCCGCGGTCAGCAGGTGGTCGACCGGCTCGCGCACGGCGTTCTCACGAATGTCCCACTCCAGCCAGGGCGTGGTGGGCGACGCGGCCGCGAGCTGAATCGACACCGCAGTCTGATACGCACCGTTGTACAGATGCGGCGCGATGAGAGTGCCGGTGTTGCGCGCCATCTCGACGACGCGCTGGTAGTCCGTGATCCCGCCGACCTTGCCGACGTCGGGCTGCATGATCGCGACCCCCGCCGTGTCGAGGTAGGGGACGAAAGCATCGGCACCATAGAGGTTCTCGCCGGTCGCGATCGCGAGCCCCGTCTCGTCGTGCACGCGCCGGAGGTCAGCCGGGGCATCGCCGGCGACCGGTTCCTCGATCCATTCGACGTCGTATTCGCGCAGCATCGGCGCCATCGCGATGGCTTCGTCGGCGGTCCAGGCCTGGTTGGCATCGCCGAATAGCCGCATGGTGTCGCCGAGCACACGTCGGGCGGTGGCGAGGCTGTTCTCGTCCCGTTCAGCGCCGAAGCCGAGCTTGACCTTGGCGGCGGTGAGTCCGAGCTCGAGGCACCGTTCCGCCGATTCCGCCACGCGCGTCGGCCCGAGACTCGAGCCGTAAACGGGGATCTCGGTCAGCGGAGCGTCACCGAGAAGCGACGCGAGCGATATCTGTCGGTGCTCTGCCGCGCGGATCCAGAATGCCTGATCCACGGCGCTGATCGCCTGGGAGACGGGACCGAGCGCGCCCCACTGACGCGCCACACCGGTGAGTGACGTCTGCAGGTGTTCGTGCACCTCGGAGGTGTCGGAGAAAGACCTCCCCACGAGGAGCGGGGCGATGCCCTCGGAGACCGTCGCGATCCGCTCGCGCCATCCCCAAGAGGGGTAGTTCACCCAGGTCTCCCCCGTGGCGACCGTGCCGTCGTCGAAGCCGACATCGACGAGGAACATCGTTCGATGCCCGATCGCGCCGAAGGACATCGCGACGCCGGTCGTGTTCGGCGCGCGGTACACGCGACAGCGCACGGACTCCACCACACCTTCCGGCACGACAACGTGCGGAAGCGCTCGGCGGGAATGATCGATTTCAAACATTGCATGCAGTGTGTCACGACGAAACAGCGCCGTCAACCCGCGGCCGTTCAGCTCAGGCGAGGACGAACGACACGCCGGCGTCGGAGATGCTAGCCGCCACAGCGCTCGGCCAGGGGTGATCCGTGACGATGCGCGAGATCGGCTCGAGGCCGCACACGCGCACTGCACCGCTCGCATCCGCCTTCGTGGCGTCTGCGGCGACGATCACCTCGCCCGCCGCGTCGATCATCGCCCGCTTCGTCGCCAGCTCGACGGAGCTGTGCACGTAGATCCCGTCGGCGTTCACCGCGCTTGCACCGAGGACCAGCACGTCGATCCGCAGGTCCCGCAGCGCCGAAACGGCCGACGGTCCGACCATGGCCTGGTTCTCGTGGAGCAGGTCGCCCCCGACGCCGATCACCCGGATGTCCGGCCACTCCAGCATGCTGGCAAGCACCGGAACGGAGTGCGAGATGATGCAGCCGGCGAAGTCCCGCGCGAGCTCGATCGCGCTCGCATGAGCAGTCGTTCCGGCGTCGATGCCGAGGACGCCATCTTTCGGGACAAGCCCGGCGACCGCCGCTGCCACACGCTGTTTCGCCACGGAGTTGCTGCGCGTACGATGGCGGAAGCCCGCCGGCGGCTGGCGACCAGCCAAGAGACGCGCGCCGCCATGCACGAGCTCGAGCTCCCCCGCATCGGCAAGCTGCTTGAGGTCGCGCCGGATGGTCATCTCAGCGACGGAGAACTCTTGACTCAATGCGTGGACACTGACGTGCCCGTCACGGAAAAGCCGCTCGAGAATGAGGATTCGGCGACGTTCGGCCCCGCCATGCCTGAGCGATTCTCCCCGGTTGTTCACGCCCCGAATGCTAGCAACCCTCTGATACAGTGCGAACATAATGTTTGATTTCGCACATTTATCTGCGGAGGAATTCCATGTCTGACCCCACTCTCCTCGCACGCCCGTCCGGCGGGTTCGCGATGCTCGCCGTCGACCAGCGCGAGGCGCTGCGCGACATGATGGCGCGCGCGCGCTCGACCGACATCAGCGATGCCGACATGACGGAGTTCAAGGTCTCCGCAGCCCGCACGCTCACGCCGTATGCCTCGGCCGCCCTCATCGACACCGACTTCGGGTGGGACGCCGCAGTCGAGCAGGGAGCCGTGGACCCGTCCTGCGCGCTCATTGCGGCAGCCGACCGATTCGTCGCCGGCAACGGCGAATTCGTGCGCGAGGCGACGTTCGACACATCGCTCGATTACACGCGCATGAAGAGCCAGGGCGCGAAGGCGCTCAAGCTGCTCGTACTGTGGCGCGAGGACCAGGATCCGCAGCAGCGCATCGACGAGGTTCGTCGCTTCGTCGCCGCCTGCCGCGAGCTCGACCTCGTCTCCATCATCGAACCGGTCTCGCGCGGACGCTGGGACGGCGCCCCGACCGACGTCGAAGCGGGTGTACTCGCTGCTGCGAAGGAACTCGGCGACCTGGGAGCCGACATCTACAAGGCGGAAGTCCCGTTCAAGGGCGCCGAGAGCGACGAGCGGGTGCACGACGCCTGCCGCGAGCTGACCGACAGCATCAACGGTCCGTGGGTCGTCCTCTCGTCGGGCGTTGACGCGGACCGCTTCCCGGACGCTGTGGGAATCGCCTGCCGCGCAGGGGCATCCGGCTTCCTCGCCGGGCGCGCGGTGTGGGCATCGGTGCTCGGCGCAGAGTCCGTCGATGACGAGCTCCGCACGACGTCGATTCCACGGCTGGAGCGCCTCGGGAACATCGTCGACGACAACATCGGCCGCTGAGCCGACGCCCCGATCGTGACCTGGATCCTCGCGCTCTGCGCCGTCACGATCGGGGCCGCCCTGCAGCGTGTCACCGGACTCGGCTTCACGCTCGTGTCCGGGCCACTGCTGGTGCTCGTCCTGAATCCGTTCGACGGGATCGTGCTGGCGAACATCCTGTCGGCGCTGATCGCGTTGCTCGTCCTCGTCCGCACGTTCCGACTCGTGCGGTGGCGAGCAGTCCTGCGCCTCTCGGTCGGCATCGTCGTGGGCCTGCCGATCGGCGCCGTGGTCGTCTACACGCTCGACAGTGAGCTGCTGCTGATCGCCGTCGGCGCGCTCACCGCCGTCGCCGTCGTACTCGCTCTCGCACGACGACCGATGCGCGTCTTCCGCGGCACGGGCGGCGCGATCTTCGCCGGATCCGTCTCGGGCTTCAGCAACGTCACGGCAGGCGTCGGCGGCCCCGCCCTCGCGATGTACGGCGTCGCGACGAAGATGCCGATGAGCGCGTTCGTGCCGACGGTGCAGGCAGTGGGCTTCGTCACCAACGTGCTGTCGGTGGCCGCCAAACCGCAGATGTCGCTGCCCCTCCCGCTCGTCGGCGCGGCCGTGGGGTGCATCCTCGTCGGACTGCTCGTCGGAACCGTCCTGCATCGCTTCGTGAGCCCCTCGCGCGCCCAGACACTCGCCCTCGCGCTCGCCCTCGCGGGTGCGCTTGCGGCGACAGCGCGAGGCGTCGTCGCGCTCGTGGTGTGACGACGCGGCATCGGGAAACGCAGTTCGGCCCCGGCTCGTAGCCGGGGCCGAATGTGGTCTCTGTAGCAGGAGCGGGGCTTGAACCCGCGACCTCACGATTATGAGTCGTGCGCTCTCACCAACTGAGCTACCCTGCCGCGAAACATCTTTCGATGCAACGAGCCCCGAGTCAGGATTGAACTGACGACCCCTTCCTTACCATGGAAGTGCTCTACCACTGAGCTATCGGGGCGTGCTACCCACATGTGGGCAACCAGAAAATC
>DWXU01000159.1:0-4341 GCA_019119065.1 Candidatus Microbacterium pullistercoris
CGGCGGGCCTTCTTGAAAAAGAAGGCCCTTCGTGTAGGAAGCGGCATACCGTCGCTCGGCTCTGTAGCTCAGTTGGTAGAGCGTTCGACTGAAAATCGAAAGGTCACCGGATCGACGCCGGTCGGAGCCACTGAACCCTCACGAGGCTTCTACTCGTGGGGGTTCTTCTCGTTTCCGGGGTTCTCAGCCTCGTGCCTCGCTCGTGGAGCGCATCGCGACGCCAGTCTGAGGAGGGCCTTCCTGAGCGTCTGTGCCGGTTTTGTGCCGGTCGGCGGCCTTGAGCTGTCGCTGGACCAGTCGCGCCATCGCGCGATACAGTTGAATCACGGCGGGCAGTAGCCCTCGGAGCCTGGCAGTCTTCCGGACGGTATGACGAGCCAGGCTCACGTGTTTCTACAAGCGGGTTAGCCGGTGCTCGACAATCGTCTCGACGCGACGACCGACCACGGCTGCTACCTCGTCGGCGAGGTCGAAGCGAAGGCCCTGACCGGCGACTACTTCCTCGCACCGCCAGAATTCGCGGCACGCCGACGGCGACCACTCCGCGCAGGAACCATCGCACCTCGACGAAACGAGACGTCAGCGCAGCTCTCGTCTCGAGTAAACGCGCACAGCGAGAGCCGTGCCGATCACGATGCCTAGCGCGCCTACGATGGCACAGATGGAAAGCCCCACTGCGAGCGGAATTGAACCGATGACGTCACCGTCGACACCGACCGCCTGCGCGATCCATGCAGCACCCGCAATGACGATCGCCGGTGCGTAGACGATGAAGCGTCCCCGCGAGTAACCGACGCGGAACAGCACCGGCAGCTGAACGCCGATCGACAGACCGACGATCGCGAGCGAGGCGGCGTATCCGATCATCAGCATTTCGGGGGTGACAGTGGTTCCGCGGACGCCCGCACTGCCCAGCGTCGCAACCGTTGCGATGATCATCGCAACGACGCCGTAGACGAGGATCGAGAGAGCGCGGCCCACGACGATCGCTCTGCGGGAGATCGGCAGTACGCCGTAGAGAGTGTCGAGGCGGTCGCGCTCGTCGCCGAGGAATGGCACCGAGAGCATCAACGATGTGACGAAGGCAGAGGCGGCGATCGCCATCTCCGGGACGGGAAACAGGATTCCGACCACGACGATGAACGCCAGCGGGATCAGCGTCTGCCTGCGCGGGAACCACGACATCAGGTCGAAACGGGTGAATGCGAAGCTCATGCGGCGGCCCTCTCGTACTCTGCGGCCAGATGGATGATGATGTCATCGACCGTCGCCTCGTCGATGACCATCTCAGGTCCGAACATCGCGGAATCCTCGGCGCGGATCAGCGCCGACCATTGCTCGCCGGAGCGCTGCGGGCCGAGGGTGGCGCCGTCCGGCATGTCCCCGGCCCCGCGCACCATCGCGAAGTCCTCCTTTACGTCCGGAAGGATGCCCTGGTGCGCGATCCTTCCGCCGACGAACACGATGAGCTCGTCGGCCAGATCATCGAGGTCGGTCGTGATGTGCGTCGAGAACAGCACGGCGTGCTGCGGATCGATCACGAACTGCCGGATGACGTCGCCGATTTGGCGGCGCGAACGGGGATCGAGACCACTCGATGGCTCATCGAGGATCAGCAGCTCCGGCCGCTGCGCGAGCGCGGACGCGAGGGAGAGCTTCACCTGCTGACCGCGAGAGAGCTCGTCGACACGCTGGCCCCGTGGGACGTCGAACCGTTCGAGGAGCTCACCGAACAGTTCCTCGTCCCAGTCTGGATAGATGGGAGCGAGGCGGCGTCCAAGCGAGTGAGCCCGCCAGTCGCGCGCGGCGGTCGGCTGATCGAGCACGACGCCGATCTTTGACAGTGCTGCGCTGTCGCCAGCGGGATGACCGAGCACGTCGATCTCCCCGGCATCCGGAGTGAGCAGCCCCAGGAGCGAACGGATCACCGTGGTCTTGCCTGCCCCGTTCGGTCCGACGAGCCCCACGACCGCGCCGCGCGGGATCGTGAACGAGATCTCGCCGATCTCAAAGGTCGGTCGGGTAATGCGCAGGTTCGAAATCCGCGCCATGTCGTCAGTCATCAGTCTTGCTCCTCCATGTCTCGTCGAGCCGGCGGTGTATTTCGTCAAGGTCTATACGGGCGTGGCGCGCCGCTACCCGGAGCTCGCGTAGCGCCGCGTCGACGCGCTTGGCCAGTTCTCCGGTGGCGACAGCCGGATCGATCTCGCGCACGACGAAACCACGCCCATGCTCGTTACGGACGAACCCCTCAGCCACCAGGTCGTTGTACGCGCGGGTAACCGTGATGATGCTCACTCGCAGGTCTGCCGATAGCTGACGCAGCGACGGCAGAGTGCTGCCCGTCGGTACATCGCCCGACAGGATCGCCGCACGCACCTGGGTCTTAATCTGTTGATAGATCGGGACCGACCCGCTCGTCGAGATCACTACACGCACACGTCCTCCATCTGTATATAAACACTATAACAGCGTCAGTGGGCGTTCGACAGCGAGCCGCGCAAACAGTTCATCGGCACCATCGTCCGGAGCGACGATGACGCCCGTCGGAGCCATGACCCGTCTCGAGGCTTCTCCTCGCGGGGTGCTTCTCGTTCCCGGTGCGTGTACGGATCCGCACGTTCCGCTATCGCGCGAAGCGCCGGTGCGCCGCAGCGAACAGCAGCAGCACCTCATCCTCGCTAAGGCCGGCCACACCCGGCAGCAGCAGGAAGCGGATCTTGAGACCAAAGTTGGGCTGCGGACCGAGCCGTCGTCGCTGCCAGTGGATCGGCATCTTGTTGACGCGAGCGATACCCTCCGGCGTGAGCGGCATGGCCGTGCCCGCCCCGCCGATCTCGGTCCTCGCCGACACGTGACGTCGCTCCGGCCCCGCGACGTAACTCCAGGGGATCGGGCCGATTCCGCGGCAGACGATGCCGTGCTCGTCAATCACGACAGGTTCCGTCTCGGCGTTCAGACGATCCCTCTCGCGCCGCAACGCGAAGGCAAGCAGGCCGCCGGTCAGCAGTCCGAACGCGCCGAGGAATCCGCCCGCGACGATCAGCAGCTCCCCGGCCGCGGTCTCCAGCACCAGGAGCCCCACGATCACCAGCAGAAGTCCGACGCCGCCCGCGATCAGAAACGCACGAATCATCGCCTGTCGCCGCCGCACCCACCGCACGGCGAGGCACGAACGCGCCCCCGCGAGGTGCACTCGTCGGTGCGTCTCGAGCAGTCGCAGATTCTTCTCGAGCAACGACGGACCGCTCATCGTCACGCTCTGCGCCCAGCTCGGCAGGTCTCGAACACGCATCGCCCCCTCACTCCCACGGATGTGCGTTCGTCGTTCAGATTAGCGCGTCACGCGGCGACGAGCTACGCGAGGTGCTTCGGCGCACCACACGAGCACGTGTCTCGACGCGGATCCGCGAGTGCGCGCTCAACTGACGCGCATTCCGCAGGGCCGAGCCTCGCTATCGCGCGAAGCGTTGGTGCGCCGCGGCGAACAGCTGCAGCACCTCGTCGTCGCTGAGATCGGCCACACCCGGCAGCAGCAGGGAGGGGATGTTGAACGCCAGGTAAGGCTGGGGGCCGACCCGCATCCGCCACCAACCGGGCTGCTCGTTGACCCGGGCAAGGCCCTCGGGGGTGAGCGGCATGACCGTACTGCGACCGCCGATGTCCACTCGCGTCCACACGTGCCGCCATTCCGGCGGGCCGACGTGATGCCAGGGGATGGGGCCGATGCCTCGCGCAACGATCCCGCGCGCGTCGATCACGACGGGACCCGTTTCCGATTCCAGACGGTTGCGATAGGCGTGAACGTGCAGGGCGAGCACACCCGCGAGGAGGACGCCGACGAAGCACAGCATGCCGCCGACCGGTATCAGCAGCACCCACGCGCCGACGCGCGCCAGCAGGATGCCGGCGATCATCAGCACCAGCCCGATGGCACCCACGCTCAGAGATACGGGAATGATCGTTCGGCGACGCTTCACCCATCGCGCCGTGGCGCTCGAATAGGCGCCCGCAAGCCGCACACTCCCGTGCGTCTCGAGGAGCCGCAGACTTTGTGCGAGCAACGCCGGACCACTCACCGTCACAACGCGGGTTCCAGTGGCCTCAACGATTCCAGGATCTCCACGAGCTCGTCGCGCGAGATCTCGCCCTTGTCGCCGCGTATGACGACGGATCCGTAGGCCGCGGTCGCGGGCTCGTCGAGCGTGATGATCGCGACAGGCTCATCCCAGTCGCGGCAGTAGTTCGTGCACTCAGAATAGGTTTGCGTGAACACCACGGCGGATCCGATCGGGGTGTCGACCTCGTCGATGTCCCGCGGATCCGCGACATCGTCGATCG
>DWXU01000160.1:0-13050 GCA_019119065.1 Candidatus Microbacterium pullistercoris
CTGTCGAGCAACGAGAACCCGTTCGGTCCGCTTCCCGGCGTCCTCGACGCGTTGCAGGGGGCCGGGCAGCTCAACCGCTATCCCGATGCGACGGCGGGGCGTCTGCGCGCCGCCCTCGGAGACCGGTACGGCGTCGCCTCCGACGAGGTCATCGTCGGCGCGGGCAGCGTCGCTCTCATCGCCGCCTTCATCCAGGCCGCCGCGGGCCCCGGCGACGAGGTCGTCTATCCGTGGCGGTCGTTCGAGGCCTACCCCGGCCTCGTCCTGGTCGCGGGCGCGACCAGCGTGGAGATCGACAACCGGCCCGACGGCCGGCACGATCTCGACGCGCTCGCCGCCGCCGTCACGGCGCGCACGCGCTGCATCGTGGTGTGCACGCCCAACAACCCGACCGGGCCGATCGTCACGTCCGCCGAGTTCGCGGCCTTCGTCGCGAAGATCCCCGCGGACGTGCTCGTGCTCCTGGACGAGGCGTACGCGGAGTTCGTCACCGACGCCGATGCTGTCGACGGCCTCGCGGAGCGCGTGTACGAACGACACCCGAACGTCGTCGTCCTCCGCACCTTCTCCAAGGCATACGGCCTCGCAGCGCTGCGCGTCGGATACGCCATCGGAAACGCCCGGGTCCTCGACGCGGCGCGTGCCACCCAGATCCCGCTGTCGGTGACAGCGCAGGCTGAGGCCGCCGCCCTCGCGAGTCTCGAGAGCGACGGCGAGATCCGCGAGCGCGTCAGCGAGCTCGTGCGTCGCCGCGAGCGACTCATAGCCGGCCTGCGCGACGTCGGATGGAGCGTGCCGCAGAGCGAGTCGAACTTCGTCTGGCTGCCGACGACGGATCCGCGCGTCGCCGCCGCGTTCGATGCGGCCGGTCTCGTCGTGCGCCCCTTCCTGGACGGCGTGCGCATCACGGTGGCCGAGGAGGAGTCGCTCGATCGCGTGATCGCGGCCGCTCGGGAGGCCGCCGCGCTGTAGATGTTCACCACACAATCGGCCTGTCCGTTGTCGAGCGCGTCATCGAGCGCGCACGCGTGAACGGGCATAGCGTGGAGTGGTGACTTCGGCAGACACTCCGCTCGTGCGCTTCCTGGAGCCGGACGGCTCCTTCGCACCCACCCCCGAGGCCGAGCCGATGCGCGCCATCGTCGACGGGCTCGACGACGCGACGCTCGAGCAGCTGTACCGCGACATGGCGGTGATCAGGGCCTTCGACCAGCAGGCGACGATGCTGCAGCGCCAGGGGCAGCTCGCGCTCTGGCCGCCCTCGCTCGGCCAGGAGGCCGCACAGGTCGGGTCCGCGCGCGCGGCGAGAGCGCAGGACACGATCTTCCCGTCCTACCGCGAGCACGTCGTCGCGCAGATCCGCGGCGTCGACCTCGTCAACATCCTCGGACTGATGCGCGGGACGACGCACGGCGGCTGGGACCCCACCGACCCGAAGAACGGCAACACCCGCCTCTACACCCTTGTGCTCGGCACGCAGACGCTGCACGCGACGGGCTACGCGATGGGGATCGCGTTCGATGGCCGCTGCGCGACCGGCGACCCCGAGCGCGACGAGGCGGTCATCGTGTACTACGGCGACGGGGCGGCGAGCGAGGGCGACGTCCACGAGGCGATGGTGTTCGCCTCGAGCTATCACGTGCCGCAGGTGTTCTTCCTGCAGAACAACCAGTGGGCGATCTCGGTTCCCGTTGAGACACAGTCCCCGGGCCCGCTCGCCGACCGGTCGGCAGGCTACGGGATCCCGACGCTGCGCGTCGACGGCAACGACGTCCTCGCATCGTATGCCGCGAGTCGTATGTACCTGGAAGAGGCTCGTGCGGGCGGCGGCCCGCGCGCCATCGAGGCGGTCACCTACCGTCTGGGCGCGCACACGACGAGTGACGATCCGACGAAGTATCGCACGAAGGACGAGGAGGAGTCGTGGCGTCGCCGCGACCCCATCGCGCGGATGCGCGCGTTCCTCGAGTCTCGCGGCGCCGGATCCGCGTTCTTCGACGACGTCGAGGCCGAGGGTGAGGCGCTCGCCGCCGACGTGCGTGAGCGGATCGCAGGGCTTCCTGACCCCGAGCCGGACAGCATGTTCCGGCACGTGTACTCCGAGCCGAATGCGCTCATGGAGCGGCAGTCCGCGTGGGTCGCCGAATACGAAGCCTCGTTCGAGGGGGGTGCGGAATGACATTCGAGACGATGCCGTTCGGCAAGGCCCTGAACGCCGGCATGCGTCGCGCGCTCGAGGACGATGACCGAGTACTCCTGATGGGAGAGGACATCGGCAAGCTCGGCGGCGTCTTCCGCGTCACCGAGCACCTGCAGCGCGATTTCGGCGCGAAGCGCGTACTCGACACACCGCTCGCCGAGTCGGGCCTCGTCGGCACGGGTATCGGACTGGCGATGGCCGGTTTCCGTCCCGTCATCGAGATCCAGTTCGATGGGTTCGTGTTCCCGGCGTTCGACCAGATCACAACGCAGCTCGCGAAGCTCACGAACCGCCACGAGGGTGCGATCTCGATGCCTCTGGTCATCCGGATCCCCTACGGCGGACGCATTGGCGCCATCGAGCACCATCAGGAGAGCCCGGAGGCGTATTTCGCGCACACGCCGGGCCTGCGCGTGGTCAGCCCGTCGACGCCGAACGACGCGTACTGGATGATCCAGGACGCGATCGCCTCGGCGGATCCCGTCATCTTCCTCGAGCCGAAGAGTCGCTACTGGCAGAAGGGCGAGGTCGACCTCGACCGTCGTGCGGCGCCGCTGCACGCGACGCGCGTCGTTCGACCGGGCACCGACGTGACTCTTGCCGGTCACGGCGCGATGGTCGCCGTGCTGCTGCAGGCGGCCGCAATCGCCGAGGGGGAGGGCACGAGCTGCGAGGTCGTCGACGTGCGCTCGCTCTCGCCGATCGACTACGACCCCCTCATCGAGTCGGTGCGCTCGACCGGTCGCCTCGTCTGGGCGCAGGAGGCCCCCGGCCACGCGAGCATCGGCGGCGAGATCGCGGCGACCGTCGCCGAGCGAGCGTTCTACTCGCTCGAGGCGCCGGTGATGCGCGTGGCCGGCTTCGACGTCCCGTTCCCCCCGGCGAAGCTCGAGGGCATCTACGTGCCCGACGCCGATCGCGTGCTCGACGCCGTCGACCGCGCGCTGTCGTACTGATACGAGAGGACCAGCCATGGAGACCTTCCACCTTCCCGATGTGGGCGAAGGCCTGACGGAGGCCGAGCTCGTCGAGTGGCGCGTGAAGCCGGGTGACGAGGTCGCGGTGAACGACACGATCGCCGACATCGAGACCGCGAAGAGCGTCGTCGAGCTGCCCTCACCGTACGCGGGGACCGTCCGCGACCTGCTCGCGGCCGAGGGCGACACGGTCGACGTCGGCGCGCCGATCGTCACATTCGACGCGCCGGGTTCCGCGGGCGACGAGCAGACGTCCGGCGAGGGCGGCGCACGTCCGGAGCCGCCAGCCGACACATCTGACTCGGCCGTGCTGGTTGGCTACGGCACCGGAGGCGAGGCGCAGACCCGCCGCCGTCCGAAGTCGCACGAGAAGACCGTCACGTCGTCGGTCGGTGTCGTGGCGAAGCCGCCCGTCCGGAAGCTCGCGCGCGATCTCGATGTCGTGCTGTCCGAGGTCACGGGCTCGGGTCCGGCTGGCGAGGTCACGCGCGATGACGTCGTGAAGCACGCCGAGCAGGCCTCCGTATTCCGCAACCTCTCCACGCCGGAGTGGCCGGCCGAGCGCGAACGGATCATCCCCGCACCGAAGGCCGCGACCGACCCGCGCTACGAGGCCGTCCCCGTCAAGGGCGTCCGCAAGGCGACTGCGAACGCGATGGTCGGATCCGCGACGACCGCGCCGCACGTGTCCGTCTGGACGGACGTCGACGCCACCCGCACGATGGAGTTCGTCGCCCGGCTGAAGCAGCAGCCGCAGTTCGCGGACATTCGCATCTCGCCGTTGCTCGTCTATGCGCGCGCGGTGCTGTGGGCCGTGCAGCGTACCCCTGAGATCAATTCGACGTGGATCGAGACCGAGTCCGGTGCCGAGATCCAGGTGCGCAACTACGTCAACCTCGGTATCGCGGCCGCGACGCCGCGCGGCCTCATCGTGCCGAACATCAAAGATGCGCACGACCTGTCGATTCGCGAGCTCGCGAGCGCGCTGCAGGATCTGACGCTGACGGCGCGTGATGGCAAAACGCAGCCCGGCGAGATGCAGGGCGGCACCATCACGATCACGAACATCGGCGTCTTCGGCATGGACGCGGGCACCCCGATCCTGAACCCCGGAGAGGCGGGCATCGTGGCGATGGGCGCGATCCGTCAGAAGCCGTGGGTCATCGACGGCGAGGTGCGTCCCGCGTGGGTGACGACGGTGTCGGGGTCGTTCGACCACCGGATCGTCGACGGCGACAAGATCAGCCGTTTCGTCGCCGACGTCGCTGCCGTGCTCGAGGAGCCGGCCCTCCTGCTCGACTGATCACGTGATCAGTGCGCGGTAGTCGTCGACGTCGAACGACGGCGCGCCCGCGCTATCAAGCACGTCGTGGAAGAGGCGGCGCTTCTTCAGCTGCAAGTCGCGCACCTTCTCTTCGATCGTGCCCGCGGCGATGATCCGGTACACCATGATCGGCTTGTCCTGGCCGATGCGGTGCGTGCGGTCGATCGCCTGCTCCTCGGCGGCGGGGTTCCACCACGGGTCGAGCAGGATGCAGTAGTCGGCGCCCGTGAGCGTCAGCCCGGTGCCCCCAGCCTTGAGCGAGATGAAGAATGCCGGATCCTCGCCGGTCTGGAATCGCTCGACCATGCGGGTGCGCTGCGCGGCGCCCGTGCGACCGTCGAGGTACGAGTACCGGACGCCGCGGCGGTCGGCGACTCCGGCCGCGAGGCCGAGGAAGTCGGTGAACTGGCTGAACACGAGCGCGCGGTGACCGTCGGCGACGATCTCGTCGAGGAGATCGCCGAGCGCCTCGAGTTTCGCCGAGCGCACGTTCGGTGCTTCGGCGGCGTCGCCGAACGAGGGGTCGAGGGCCTCGCGCCGCAGCCGCGTGAGTGAGGCGAGGATCTGGATCTGATTCTTCTTGACGTCGTCGAGGAGCCCGAGAAGCTTCTGCTGCTCGCGGCGGAAGCGGCGCTCATAGGCGCGTTGGTGCGCGCCGTGAAGCGGCACCTCCAGCACCTGCTCGGTCTTCGCGGGCAGTTCCGGGGCGACCTCCTCCTTCCGGCGGCGCAAGAGGAAGGGCCGGATGCGCGCCCGCAGCCGCTCGAGACGGCCGGCGTCACCGTACTTCTCGATCGCCCGCGAGAAGTGCTCGCGGAAGTGGGTCCGGGTGCCGAACAGGCCTGGCGCCGCGAGCGTGGTCAGCGCGAACAGTTCCATGAGGTTGTTCTCGAGCGGCGTGCCCGTGACGACGAACGTCGACGGAGCGCCGAGCATGCGCGCTGCCGCGTGGCCGCGAGAAGACGGATTCTTCACGTTCTGGGCCTCGTCGAGCACGAGAACGCGGAACCCCATGCTGCGGAATTCGTCGGCGTCGAGGCGCAGGATCGCGTAGCTCGTCACGACGAGCGTCGCGTCGCCGATCGCGTCTTCGACGGCGACGCCGCGTTTGCGGCTGGTGTCGCGGATCGCGTGGGTGGCGAGGTCGGGCACGAAGCGGGCGGCTTCTGCGGCCCAGTGGCCGACGACGCTCGTCGGGGCGACGACGAGGAAGCGCGCCGCTGGCTCATCGAGCCGTGCCTGCTCGAGCGCCGCGAGGAGCTGCACCGTCTTTCCGAGTCCCATATCGTCGGCGAGGACGCCGCCGAGGCGGTTCCGGCGCAGGAAGTCGAGCCAGCTGAAGCCGTCGCGCTGATATTCGCGCAGCGTCGCGGAAACGCTCGCGGGCGGATCGCGACGCTCGATCCCCGTGCCGTCGAGTGCCGACATCGCTTCAACCCACGCGGCGTGCTGCGCCTCGAGCACGCCGATCTCCGCGAGCTCCTGCCAGAGGTCGAGCTGGAAGCGCGGCAGCGCGAAGCTGCCCGAGGGATCGTCTCGCAACGACTTGGCTTCCGCGAGCACGTCGCGCAAGCGCGTGAAGCGCGGATCCGTCAAGGGAAAGACTGTGCCGCTGAGCAGGCGGAAGTACGTGCGGCCGTGCGAGAGCGCGGTGAGCAGCGCGGCGCTCGAGACGGGCTCACCCTGGATCGTCACGACGACGTTCAACTCGAACCAGTCCTCGCCCGACGGCTCCGCGCCGATCTCGATGACGGGATTCTCCGTCGCGAAGGTGAGCTCCGGAACGTCGTTGTGCGTCTCGATCCGCACTCCCTCGACCCCGCGGAGGGCAGGCAGCGCGTGAGCGAGAAACTCGACGGTCTCGTCGGGGTCGAGGTCTCGCGTCGGGAAGACGCCGTCGGCCGCGCGGCGGCCGAGCAGATGGCGGAATCGGCCGACCGTCGTCTCGACGTCGGACAGCAGGACGCGCTCCGCCGCGCGGTCGCGACGCTCTCCCGGCGGATACTCCCACTCCCAGTGCACGCGCACGGTCTTCGCGGTGTGCCGGATCGCGAGCACCAGGTCGCCGCGCGCGGCCGGCGGCACCTCGAACGACTCGTCGGTCGAGACGAGCGAACCCACGTCGCGCAGCCGCGGCAGGTAGCCGTCGCGGAAGTCGTCGACGCTCCCGGCGGGAATCGACAGCCGTCCTGTGGCGAACAGCGCGTCCCATTCACGGGTCGCGGGGCGCGCGAGCGGGACGAGCGCACGGACGCGCGGCGGGGAACCGTGCACGCGGGCGACGGCGGACGTCGGCGCACCGATCGGGCGAATCCCCTCGCCGGGCGGGCCCGCGACCGTCGCCTCGACGCGGAGCCGGCCGCTGACATCGCGCAGGTCGACGATGGCTTTGGCGGAGGTGTCGCCGACTTCGACCGTGGGCTGTCCGGTGTCGTCTGCGACGAACTCGACCCCCGCATCGTGCGCGGCGACCAGCGCGCTCCACAGTCCGCGCGAGGGCACGGCGTCGAGCCGGATCCACTCCGGCGAGCCCCAGTCGCCCGCACCGAAGGTCGCCGACCGCGAGCCGCGGCGGATCCGCTCGCCGACGTCGGCGAACGCGTGCCGCCCGTCGTGGAGTGCCGCGATGTCCGCGAGCGCGCGTCGACGAGGATCCGCGTCGTCGGCGTCGGCCAGTGCGCGCCAACTGACGCCCGTGCGCACCCAGCCGCCGCCGGATCCGCGGACGGCGGGACGGATCGCGACGCCGCTGCCGGGGGGATCGCCCGCGCCCGACTCGCGGATGCTGAACAGAAGTGCCAGCTCGCGCGTCGCGGTCGGGGATTCGTCGTCCGGAAGCAGTCGCCGAAGCGTGCGCTCCCACGGCTCGCTCGTGGGACGGGCAGCGGGGACGTCGCTGCGTCCGACCGCCCCGATGCCGAACGGCTGCTCGTCGTCGGCGAGGGCGATGATCGCCGCCGCCCCGTGCGCGCAGCGCGCCTGGCCGTCGTGCGAGCACCACGTCTCGATGTCGCGCGCCGTCATCTCCACCTCGACCGTGAGGGCCCCGACGCTCACGAGTGCCCCCGAGAAATCTCGGCCCGTTTCGGCGCGCAGCACCCGCACGGGCACGCGCGAGATGAGTGCGCGCCCATCATCGGCGTCCTCGCGCGTGAACAGCGCGTCGACGTGATCCTCGGTGAGGTGGATGTTCCTCATCCCCCGAGCGTATGGCCGAGGGCAGACACCCGAGGACGGGCGCTGCGATTCCGCACAGAGGGAAGTCAGCAGGATGACCATTGCTTCTGTCGCGGGCACCGTGCTGGGATCGGCCTCGACCGGTAGCTCTCGTGCGTGACGACCCGCGAGGTATGCCGGCGACGAGGAGGTCGAGGAGGACCTGGACGTGGATGAGACTCTCTGGACGCAGCACCAAGGCCTGCCCGTGGCGACCGCGCTCGGCACGACGAGTGCACACCGCGACCTCATTCCGGTCGATGATCCTGCGACGCGGCAGACAATCGGCTGGTGCGAGGACAATGACGCGGACGACGTCGACCGGGCGGTCACCGGCGCCGATGAAGCCTTCGCTTCGTGGGCCACCGATTGGTCGGCTCGTCGAGAGGCGATGATTCGCGGTGCCGAGGCGATCGCTCGACAGGAGGCGGTTCTCGCCGCCACCCTCGTCAGCGAGGTCGGGAAACCGCTGTTCGAAGCAGCGCACGACATTCACGGCGCCGTTCACCTCCTTCGGACGTTCGCCGATCTCGCCGAGGAGTCGACCGAAGTCGTCGACCTGACCGGCCGCGCAGGGACGGGCAGTGCCGACGAGGTGCTGCTCCATCGGGTCCCCGTCGGGCCCGTGGCCATCGTCACACCGTGGAATGCCCCTGGGTACCTCACATTCAACTGCGTCGGGCCAGCGCTCGCCGCCGGGTGCACGGTCATCGTCAAGCCGGCGGAATCGGCGCCGCTCGGCGTCACCGCCATGCTGCGCCTGCTCGCGGAGCACCTGCCCAAAGGTGTGCTGCAGATCGTCCAGGGGACGGGGCCCCGGGCGGGAGCGGCCCTCACGGCGCACCCTCGAGTGCGCGGCGTGCTGTTCGTCGGCGGCGTCGTGGCCGGACGACGTGTGCTCGCCCAGGCGGCCGCGACGATCAAGAAGGTCTCGCTCGAGCTGGGCGGAAACGACCCCGCCCTTGTGCTTGACGACGCCCGAATCGACGCCGCGATGGTCCGCGAGATGATCGCGGGGGCTTTCAGCGTCAGCGGGCAGGTGTGTTTCGCCATCAAACGCGTGTATGTGCATCGTTCGCGACACGAGGAGCTCGTTGGTGCCCTCCGAAGTGCCATCGATCAGCTGGTGATGGGACCAGGCGCTCACGACGGCGTGCACATCGGACCGCTCACGACCGAGCACGGCTTCCAGAACGCACGGCGATTGCGCGAAGCAGCGCTCGCCGCTGGAGCGAACGTGTACGAGGGCGGCGTCGACGGATCTGAGGGTGCACTCGAGCAGGGGCGGTTCGTTCGTCCGGCGATCGTCACTGAACTGCCCGGCGACCACGAGCTCGTCCTTGCTGAGCAGTTCGCTCCGCTCCTTCCGGTGATCCCCTTCGATACCGACGACGAAGCGATCGCGGAGGCCAACCGAACCGAGTTCGGGCTCGCTTCATCGGTATGGTCCGCTGATCCGGACCACGCTCGTGATGTCGCCATGCGTGTGGAGGCCGGAAACACTTTCATCAATGCCCATCGCGTCGGCGCGAGTGTTCCGCTCGTGCCCTTCGGTGGTGTCAAGCAGTCAGGCCTCGGCCGCAACCACCTCATGCACGCGATCGGCGAGTGCATGGAGGAACATGCCGTCGTCCGCTACACCGATCCTGCTCGCCAGATCAATGGCATCGATCCGTGGCCGGACGTTCGTGCCGTTGACGCCAACGCGCGGTGATCCCCGACCATTCATGACGCCCGACCCCGTTTCGGTGTCGAGCGAAGACATCGCAGAAGGAGACAAAGATGACTCTGGAGTTTTCCCCTGACTACCGCAGGATCGCCACCGAAGAGGCCTGGGCGTCACCCCGGATGCTCGAGGTGTACCGACGCGAGTTCGACGCTGGCCGCATCGACGACCCGGGCTTCACGAGCCTCTGGGGGTTCTATCTCGGCTCCACCGAACGTGCATCATCGCTCACGGCGCGGATCGTCGACACCGGGGAACAACGCCTCGCCGCGATGGACGCAGCCGGCGTCGATGCGATGGTGCTCGCGACGACCGCCCCGGGCGTGCAGGCGCTCCGCAAGGAAGTGGCGCTGCCGCTCGCGAGGGAGATCAACGACGAACTCGCGGAGGCGGTGGCTGCCCACCCGACGCGATACCACGGACTGACGTCGATCGCTCCGCAAGATCCCGAGGCCGCAGCGGAGGAGATCCGTCGCGGACACGACAAGTTGGGGTTCAACGGCGTCATCCTCAACTCGCATGTGCAGGGCGAGTATCTCGACGACCGGCGATTCGATCCGATCTTTGCCGCAGCTGAGGAGCTGGACACGCCGATCTATCTCCATCCGACGACGCCGATCCCGCGACTCGCGGAACCGTTCATCGAAGCGGGCCTTGACGGAGCGGTGTATGGATTCGGTGTCGAAGCGGGCCTGCATACACTGCGGCTGATCACCTCGGGCCTTTTCGACCGGCATCCGAAGCTCAAGCTCGTGCTCGGTCACCTGGGTGAAGCGCTGCCGTTCTGGATGTGGCGTCTCGACTTCATGCACGCGACATCCGTGAGGTCGCAGCGTTATGAGGCGATCAAGCCTCTTGAGCTGCCCATCAGTGGGTACCTGAAACGTAATATCTGGATCACCACGAGCGGAATGCCGTGGCACCCGGCGGTCACGTTCGTCCGCGAGGCGGTCGGCCTCGAACGGCTGATGTTCGCATGGGACTACCCGTACCAGTGGAACCCCGACGAGGTGGCTACGTACGAGACGCTTGCCTGGCCAACCGAGGATAAGCGTCAGTTCTTCCAGACGACGGCGGAGGAGGTGTTCGGCTTGGCTCGACGAGCTCCTCGGGGCTAATCGCGCCAATACGATGATTCTGATGTCGGACCTCGAGGAACCGAGCCCGCGTTATCAGCTCAACTCCGTTGATCTTGCCCTGCAACTTCTGATGCTGTTGCGCGACCGGCCGACCGTGCGCGTCACGGCAGTGGCTCGCGAGCTTGAAATCGCCTCGTCGACGGCCCACAGGCTGTTGAGCACCCTCGCGTATCGCGGGTTCGTTGCGCAGGATCGGATCTCCAAGGAGTACCGATTGGGGCCGAGCGTCTACGAGCTCGGCATGGAGAGTACGAGCACCGTGGACCTGCGCGAAGTCAGCGAGCCGCACCTTCGCGCAGCGGTCGTACGACTCGAGGAGACCGTCAGTGTTCTTGTCCGTCAGGACGACTCGGTGCGATTCATCGCTGGCTTCGAAAGCGATCAGCGCGTGCGCACACACGTCCTGACGGGCACGCTGCTGCCTGCCTACGCGACGTCGGGCGGCAAGGTCATGCTGGCCGACCTTTCGCGTGATGAGCTGAGGACCCTTTACCCTCGCGGTCTCCACAAGTTGACCCCGAGGACGAAGACGTTCACGGGACTCGTCGACGAGCTGTCGATCATCATGATGCGCGGTTACGCCGTCAACGATGGAGAGAGTGTGCCCGGTTTGAGCGCTGTCGCCGTGCCCCTGCGGAATCGCGCGGGTCAGACGATCGCGGCGGTGGCGATGTCCGCGCCGCGGGTGCGCCTCACGCCGGCTCGGGTCCGTGAGGTCGTCATCGAATTGCGTCATTGCGCGGCATCGATCCGTGACGCTTTCGCGCGTCGCGCACGAATGGATCTCGCGCCGTGATGTCGATTCTTCGGGCCGCCAGCGGATCGCGCCGAACCCGTCGTCTGTGCAGAGATTCTTCAGCACGGAATTCAGGTGACAAAACCATTGTCACCTCGAATGAGCCGCGATGAAGTTGATCTGACACGACGTTCCACGAGGGAGAGGACCCGCCGTGAAGAAGATCGATGCGTTCTGCCATGTGCTGCCCCGCAATTATGCCGACAAGCTTTTCCAGATCGACGACAGCCCGGTAGCGAGGAATGTTCAGAAGCGAGTGGGCGGAATCCCTGCTCTTGTCGACATGGACGTCCGATTTCAATTCATGGATGAATTCGGCCCTGACTATCGTCAGATCATCAACACGGCGGCACCGCCTCTCGACGACCTCGGGCCGGCCTCCCGCGTGACGGAGCTGGCCCGCGTCGCCAATGACGGCATGGCCGAAATGGTGCGGGACCATCCGGATCGCTTCGCGGGTTTCTGTGCAGCGGTCGCGCTGAGTGATGTCGATGAAGCGATCGCCGAGGCGGAGCGCGCGTTCGACGAGCTCGGGGCGGTTGGGGTCCAGATCTACACCCATTTCCAAGGCGGCCCGATGGATCAGGAGCGCTTCTTTCCGTTCTATGAGGCGATCGCTCGGCGGGGCAAGCTCATCCAGGTGCACCCGTGTCGCGACTCGAGCTGGGCCGACTACAAGACCGAGGAGCGCTCGAAGTTCGAGATCTGGTGGACGCTCGGGTGGGAGTACGACCTCGCCGCTTTCATGTCCCGCTTGGTGTTCGCGGGAATCTTCGAACGGATCCCCGACATCAAAATCCTGATCCACCACGGCGGCGCCATGATCCCGCACTTCGCCGGACGGGTCGGACCGGGCTGGGATCAACTTGGCGCGCGGACCCCGTCGGACCAGGCCGACGATGTCGCGGGCTATCCGCTGACGCGCCGTCCCCTCGACTACTTCAAAGAGTTCTACGTTGACACGGCGTATTTCGGCGCCGGTGATCCGATGCGCACCGCATTGCGTTTCTTCGGCGTCGAACGGACGCTCTTCGCGTCTGACTCGCCCTTCGACCCCGAAAAGGGCCCGGGCTACATCCGCTCGACAATCGCGAATCTCGATGAGATGGACATTCTCGACGACTCGGACCGTGAGGCGATTTACCACACGAACGTCGAGCGCCTGCTCGGCCTCTGATGGCTCCAAGAAATATCCACATTCAGGCACCTAAAAAAGATGACCATACGAGGAGGACGAAGATGTCTTTCAACAAGAAGCGCAGTTCCGCGGCAGCCATGGTGATCGTCGCCGGGCTCACGATCGCATCATGTTCCAGTGGGGGAGGTGGATCCGAAGGAGACGGCCCGGAAAAGGACACGCTCACGGTCGCGATCAACCCGTCGTCGCAGTTCGCGCCGCTGTTTTACGGGATCGAATCGGGGATCTTCGAAGAGCATGGGATCGAGATCGAGATCGTTCCTCAGACGGATATCGCGGCGATCATCTCGGGTATCGCCAGTGGGCAGTACGACTTCGGGTTCGCGACCGTCGTCCACGTGGTCACGGCGAACGCGAACGGAATCCCGATCCGTGCCGTGTCATCGATCGAGGGGCAGGTGAAGTCCGACGACGAAGGCACGATGACGATTGCGGGTGCCGGAACCGATATCGAGAGCTTCGGCGACCTCGAGG
>DWXU01000161.1:0-3575 GCA_019119065.1 Candidatus Microbacterium pullistercoris
AGATCGCGGAGCAACTCGGGCTGCGCGAGGGCACGGTCAAGGCCTATCTCGGATCCGCGATGTCGAAGCTCGACACCTCCACGCGCCACGCCGCCGTCGCGACGGCTCGTCGGCTCGGACTGCTGCCGTGAGGCCATGAATCGCCCGCTGTGTCTCGGGTGAGGCTGTCACGCGGTGGCGGCAGGGTGTCGTCGCTCGCGCTGGGAACGTTCGCCGTGGGCACCGACGCGTTCGTCGTCGCCGGGTTCCTGCCGGCGATGTCCACCGATCTCGACGTCTCAGTCGCGGTCGCCGGACAGTCCGTCACGGTGTTCGCCGTCGCCTACGCAGTGCTCTCCCCCGTGCTCGCGTCCCTGACGGCGACCTTCCCCCGGCGGCCGCTGCTCGTACTCGCGCTGGGCGTGCTCGCGCTGGCGAACCTCGGATCCGCCCTCGCCCCGACCTTCGCCCTCCTGATGGCGACACGAATCGTCGCTGCCGCCGGAGCGGCCGCGTACACCCCGAACGCCGGGGCCGTAGCCGCGGCTCTTGTTCCGCTGGCGAAGCGTGGGCGCGCACTCGCCGTCGTCGTGAGCGGTCTCACCATCGCGACCGCGCTGGGCGTGCCCCTGGGGACCGTTGCGGCGCGGGGGATGGGCTGGCGCTTGGCACTCGCCGTCGTCGCACTGCTGAGCGCCGCGATCGCCGTGCTGCTGCGCGTCCTCTTACCGCGTCTGGATGGCGGCGCACCCGTACCGCTGCGCGCGCGCTTCGCGGTGCTTCGCAATCCGACCGTCCGGACGCTCCTGCCCGTGACGATCCTCGGGATGACCGCGGCGTACACCGCCTACGCGTACGCCGTTCCGGCATTCGCGTCAGTCGGCATCCCCGCGGACGGCAGCCCGTGGATCCTGTTCGCCTACGGCGTCGGCGCCGTAATCGGCGCGCAGACATCGGGCCGTCTTGCCGACCGCTACGGCGGCACGCGAATCCTCATCACCGGCTACGCCGTCATGGCCTGCGGCCTGGCGGCCTTCGGCTCCCTCTCCGCGTCCTCACTCGTCATTCCGGCGCTCGTCGCGGTCCTCGCCCTTGTCTGGGGCGCGAGCAGCTGGTGTCAGAGCCCTCCGTTGCAGCTTCGCCTCATGGACGCCGCCCCCGAGCAGGCGTCGCTCGTGATCGCCTTCAACGCCTCGTCGATCTACATCGGGATCGGCACGGGCACCGCCATCGGCGGACTCGCCGGCGCGGCGAATGTGCCGGCGATGTTCTTCACGGGAGCCGCCATCGCGGTGGTGACCGGCGCCTGGGTGCTGGCGACCCGCGACTGAGAACGGCGCCGTTTTCGCGCCGCAGTCGTTCGCGCCCCCAGCAGGATTCGAACCTGCGACACCCGCTTTAGGAGAGCGGTGCTCTATCCCCTGAGCTATGGGGGCTCACGCGCAAATGCGCCCACCCCATCTTACTGGGGCAGGCGCATCGCTGACGACGCGGACGTCAGTTCGCGGCGTCGTACGCCTCGAGGATCGTGGCCGGCACGCGACCACGGTCGCTCACCTGGTGGCCGTTCGCGCGCGCCCAGGAACGCACAGCGGTCAGGTCGCGGCCGCCACCCGACGGCGCGGATCCGCGCACGCGGCTCTTTGCGGAGCTCGCCGTGCGACGACCAGCAGAGATGTAGGGGGCGAAAGCCTCGCGCAGTTTCGCGGCATTGCCCTCCGTGAGGTCGATTTCGTATACCTTGCCGTCGAGAGAGAACGTCACGCTCTCTCCCTCGCCGGGATCGAGAACGGTTCCATCGATATCATCGACGAGCTGGTGAATGATCTTCCGTGCCATATTCGACACGATAATCTATTTCGCCCGAATACGCACAACGGATGACCGTGAATTCGTTATGCGTGAATTACGCAGCCATTTCCAAATACGGTTCCCAAGAGGGTTCGGCGCGATCGGATCCGCGAACAGTCCACGCACTTCCGCGCGGAGTCCCGGGCCGAACGCGCAGCTCCCATCCCATTTCCTGCGGAGTGCGGTTGCTTTTCACGTTA
Organism: Candidatus Microbacterium pullistercoris; assembly: GCA_019119065.1. Classification (GTDB taxonomy): domain Bacteria; phylum Actinomycetota; class Actinomycetes; order Actinomycetales; family Microbacteriaceae; genus Microbacterium; species Microbacterium pullistercoris. The sequence goes on from DWXU01000161.1 coordinate 2,031, forward strand.
TTGCACTTCACGCAGGCCGCGACGAGATTCTCCCAGGAGTCGATGCCGCCACGCGAGCGCGGTTGCACGTGATCGACCGTCGCCGCCGGGCGTCCGCAGTATGCGCAGCGATAGGCGTCGCGGCGGAGCACCCCGCGGCGGGTGACCGGCACGCGGCGGTGGTGCGGGATGCGCACGTATCTCGTCAGGACGATGACCGCGGGTCTGTCGAACACGTCGGCGGCGCTCCACACGGGAGAATTCTCATCGCTGGCGATGATATTCGCCTTCTGATTCATCACGAGCACGAGTGCGCGTTTGAACGACACGATGGCAAGCGGTTCATATCCTGCATTGAGCACGAGTGTGCGCATGGCGGCAGCCTTTCTTCACGCCCCGGATGGCTCCCGGGATCAGCCAGACGATGCCCCGCATCTTGTCGGAGAGACGAAAAAGGCGCTGTCCAATGGACAGCGCCAGCCGGCGAGGCGCAATGATCTCGCGCCCCGATTGACCCGGATGCCGAAGAACGTAACGACCGAGCGCATCCGTGGTTCGGATGCCAGGGCGCATGTTCATGGCGAATTCCTCTCTGAGAGCAGATGCGGCGACGCGAACAGAGTAGCGCATGCGACACACCCGAGCGGCGACACGCAGGTGAATTCTCTCCCGGATACGCAGAATGCCCGCCTCAGTTAAGGCGGGCATTCTGCGTATCGGGTTCGAGCGTCAGATGGGCATGTACGCCATCGGGTCCACGATCGCGCCGTTGATCGTCAGCTCGATGTGGAGGTGGTTCGCGGTGGAGCGGCCCGTCGACCCGACGTAGCCGATGACCTGGCCCGCCGAGACGGACTGCCCGGCACCGACCTGGCGCGTGCCGTTGGTCATGTGCCCGTACAGCGTCTGCGTGCCATCGCCGTGGTCGATCGCAACCGTGACGCCCCAGCCATAGTGCGCTTCACTCGAGACGGTGACGACGCCGCCCTTCGCGGCGTAGATCGGCGTCATCGCCGGGGCGACCATGTCGGTGCCGGCGTGGCCAGAGCTGACCGAACGGCTGACGTAGTACGAGCCAGGGGGAAGTGGGTTCACCCAGGAGCCGACCGGCTCCGGTGCGGGGGGCGGCGCATCCTCAGGAATCCCGGCCGGCGCTCCGTCACCGCCGGGATCCGGAGCCGCCGCTTGCTGCTCCTCCTGGCGCTGCTGGTCGGCGCGAGCACGCTCGAGCGCTTGCTCCTCGGCACGCATCTGCGAGATCTCGTCGGCCGTGCGTGCCGAATAGGTCGTCGCGGTCAGGTCGACGGATCCGGCATCGAGGCTCGCGGCGAACGACTGGGCATCGCCGGCCGCTTCGTCGCGCTCGCTCGCCGTCGCGCTCGCGGTCTCGTGCTGGCTCGCCGCATAGGCGGGGATCGCAACGCCCGCGATGAGTGCACAGACGGCCGCCATCGTGCCGACAGCGCGCGCGGGGCTGAAGCGACGCGAGCCGGACTTCCTCGCGGACTTCTCGGAGTGGCGGATCTGCTTGCGAGCCGCGGAGACCATCTGACGGGTGGTGAGGGG
>DWXU01000162.1:0-2505 GCA_019119065.1 Candidatus Microbacterium pullistercoris
CACCGGTCCCGGCCACGGCGCGCACGGCTTCCTCGATCTGCATGGGAAAGAACTTGATCCCCCGCAGGTTGAGCAGGTCGTCCGAGCGACCGGTCATGCACCCCATGGCGCGCACGTGGCTGCGGCCGCAGGCACACGGATCCGTCGACAGCGTCGTGTAGTCGCCGACGAGGAAGCGCAGCTGCGGCGAGCTCTCGGAGGCGAGATTCGTGCACACGGAGACGCCCTTGACACCGTCGGGCGAGGTGATGAGGGTGTCGGGCTCGACGGTCTCCCACACCTGGATGTCTTCCATCAGGTGGATGAAGGGGGTGTCGCCCTCCTGATACTCAGGGCACGAGTATCCGCCGCAGTGCGGGGACGCCTCGGTGCAGCCGTAGAACTCGACGGCCTTCGCGCCCCAGAGGTCCTGGATCCGTTCGAGCGTGCCGCGCACCCCCGAGAACGGCTCCCCGCCGGTGACGAGCCACTGCACGGCGGTGTCGGCCGGATCCCTGCCCATCTCCTGCATGACGCGTCCGAGGTACAACGCGTACGAGGGCGTGCAGACCAGCACGCGCGGCGCGAAGCGCTCGACCAGGCCGGCGCGCGCCTTGCCGTCCATGCCGCCGCCCGGGATCACGGGAAGGCCCATCTTCGCCAGCGCATACTGCACGCCCCACGCGAACACGTGCGGCCCGAATCCGACCATGGGCAGCGCGGCATCGCCCGTGCGGAGTCCGCCGGAGTGGAGGGCGCGGGCGTTGGCCTGCTCCCAGTGCGTGCGGTCGAAGTGCGTGTAGCGGAAGGCGCGGGGCACGCCCGTCGTGCCGGAGGAGGAGAACAGCATCCAACCGCGGTCGTTCCACTCGTCGTCACCACAGGTCGAGTACGTGCCGTAGGGCGGGTGCTCGGTGACGTCGGCCATCATCTCCTGCTTGGTGACGACGGGCCAGTTCGCGATCATCGACTCCACCGAGTGCACGTCGGTGGGCGCGATGCCGAGCCGGTCGAACCGGGCGCGATAGAAGGCGCTGTTCTCGTAGAGGAAGGGCGCGACGGCGGCGATCTTCTCGTCCTGCACCTCGCGCACGCGATCCCGCGACCACGTGTCCTTCTCCGACCAGTAGTCGGCGCTGATCGGCGATTCGCGATCCTCGTGATACTTCTCGAGCACGGCCTTCCACGTGTCCCGCGTCGTCTCTGCCGCGAACGCACTCGCCATCATGTCCTCCTCGACGTGATCAGTAAGGTGGTGACCGAATTCCCGCTCGCTGCGCGTACGCGTCGGCACCGGATCCGATTGCCACCACCGTAGTAAGTTTCATACTAGAACGGACACCCGGCATGCACCACCGTCAGGTTTCCGACGGGAGCGAACGAAAGGATCCGCGAACGTGACGGACGAGCGGGCGCGCAACCACGGCACCACGTCGGTGCAGCGCACCGAGGAGCTGCTGCGGTACGGGGCGTCGTCGCTCGTGCTGCGCGAGGCGTTCTTCCGGGTGCGCCGATTCGACGACTTCCAGCGCGTGCTGGACATCTCGCGATCCGTGCTGTCGCGCACACTCAAGCATCTCGTCGAGGCGGGGATCCTCGAACGACGCCGCTACCAGCAGCGCCCCGACCGCTACGAATACCTGCTCACGGAAGCGGGCCTCGAGCTCTACCCCGTCTTCCTCGTGATGAAGCAGTGGGGCGAGAAGTGGCTCGGCGACGATGCGCGCGACATCTCCCTGCACCACGTCACGTGCGGGCACGTCTCGACGCCGCAGCTCACGTGCGACCACTGCGGCGGGCCCGTCCACGCGCGCGACATGCGATACGTGATCGACGGCGACGCCTGACCGATCAGCCGCGGAAGCGCTCGACGAGCTCGTCGGGAAGCGGCGCCGAGCCCAGCCCGCCGTCGGGCTTCTCGACCGTCCAGACCCGCGTCTCGTAACCCTCGACGCAGACCTCGTCGCCCTTCGTGAGCGTGTGGCGGATGCTGAAGCTGCGGGTGCCGATCTCGGCGATCTCGCTCGTGATCTGCACATCGTCGCCGAAGCGGCACGGAGCGCGGAATGAGGCACGCGTGTCGACGACGGGACATCCGGCCGCGCCGAATCGCTCGAGCAGCTGCGGCTTCGGCCAACCGGCGGCTTCGTAGAGCATCGTCGTGCCGTGGTCGAACCACCGGAAGAACTGCGGATTGAAGACGATCCCGGCGGGGTCGCAGTCTCCCCACTCCACTCGGCGCGACAGCGTGTTCGACAACATGGCGTTCCCCTTCTCCTGCCTCAGCGGCGAGCACGAATCCGAACCTGCACTTCCGCGTGCTCTCTCGCCAGGCTATAGTCAGTTCTAAATCAGAATCTACCCCGTGGAGGAGATCCTCATGGCTGACAACACTCTGCAGTCGTTGATGGAGCAGGAAGAGAGCATCGTCGCTCGCTTCTACCGCAGCGCGCCGAAGACGGCGCTGAACATCTTCGGCGTGATGATGCCCGTCGACGCCGTGCGCGCGGAGTTCACGACGTGGCG
>DWXU01000163.1:0-2797 GCA_019119065.1 Candidatus Microbacterium pullistercoris
GCGCAACGCACGGACGGCGCGCGCGGGGAACCCACCGAGCAGCCGGTTCACGCCGCGTGCCGCGCGACCCGCGCGGCCGCCCGTCTTCGCGTTGAGGCCGCGCGCGACGAGGCGCGCCGTCGAGATAGAGCCCTCGGCCTGCTCGGCGCGGATCCGCATGTGCTGCAACTCGTTTTCGAGGTGCGCGATGCGGGGATCCACGCGCACGACGCGCTCGCCGAGGTGCTCGTTCTCGCGCAGGTCCGCGAGCTGCGCGGCCTCGCTCGACTGCCACTCGAAGCCCGCGATCTGCGCCACGAGATCCTCGAGGCTCTGCTCGTCGGTCACGTAGGCACGGGCGCGTTCGACGACAGCCGAGTTCCAGATCGTCACGGCCTCGTCGTTGTCGTGGCCCGGCGTAAAGAATCGCATGGCGCCGATCCACGGCTTGTCCATCCGGCGGTACATCTCCTGCAGGCTCTCGCTCGAGAGCTCGGCGGTGATGGGCATGTCGATGCGGAAGGGCGCGGGGAAGACGCTCTGCGGGCGCTCTTCGGCGAAGATGACGCGGTTGTCGGTGCGGAACCACTCGCGGACGAGGTACAGCTCGTTCATGGGGTCGGCGAGCATGCCGCGACGCCCCTCGTGGAGTTCCGACCAGGGGCCGACGAGCACGACGTGCACGTCGGTCTGCGTGTTGTTGAGGATCCGGTCGATCGCGGGGCGCGCGTAGATCGCCGTCTCGGGCGTCACCTCGGTGACGACCTTGAGGAGCGGCACCTCCCAGATCCGATTGTCGGCCTTGCGACGATATCGGGGGATCGCCATGCGCTGCGCGAAGTGGACGTCGTTGTGCCAGGCGACCTTGGCCGCGTGGTCTTGGATCGTGCCCCGACCCATGTGCCAGCCGATGGCGTCGTGCGCCGGGATGAACACGGCACCGGCCTGCCAGAGCTGATAGGCGATCTCGGTGTCCTCACCGAGATGCAGGCGGGTGTCCTGGCCGAACGTGCGATCATAGACGGCGCGGGTGACGGTCGCACAGGCGCCCATGTGCGTCGAGTAGTTGCGGCCGTCGGAGTCATTGAGATCGTCCGTCTTGCGGTAGATCTCCTTCGACCAGTGTTCGTGGAGCTGCGAGCGGTCGTAGTCGTCGCCGATCGTTCCGGCCTTGACCTTCTCGTAGACCTCTTCGGGTGTGTAGGTCCACTCCTCGATGAAGCCCTTCTCACCGATCGTGGCGGCTTCCGGGATGAAGTGCCCCCACTTGGCGTGCTGGCGCACGTTGTCGCGGAAGAGGATCATGTCGGAGTCGCACCAGTAGATGATGTCGCCGGTGGTCGACTTGATGCCGATGTCGGTGGCGTTCGAGCGGCCCCAGCCGTCACTCACCTCGTGGATGCGGATGACGCGGGTGTTCTTGGGGACGAACTCGCCGAGCTCGACCGGTTCCTCGCCGCCGCCGTCGTCGAGGACGACGACCTCGAGGAGATCCTCGGGGTAGTCCTGTGCGGCGAGAGAGGCGAGTGTGAACTCGAGGGTCTTCGACTTGTAGGCCGGGATGATGACGGACACCGACATGGTCGGCTCCCAGTCGTCGGGGAGGGTTCCGTCGAAAACATCGCGCCACCGGTTGCGGGAGACGACGGTGGGCGCGCCGACACGCTCAGCTTCTCGAGTCACGCGATGAGTCTAAAGGGTGGGCTTGTGCGTTCCTGAAGGCATGCGTAACGTCTGCCGACGCGCCGGAGCCGCAGCGTTGGTCTTCATCGGAGACTCCAGCGGAGCGGGATGACTTTGCAAGGCCGGCTGCGGGCGTTCGGGTACAGCCTCACGCGCTTGCGGTGAGCGAAGAGGAACCCCATAGACTCGGGTGATGGGCCCTGTGTCACCTGCGCTCGCACCCGAGAAGCGGCGCATCTTCAACTTCCCTGGTTGGCGGGATAACGCGTATGTCCACCTGCTGCAGGAGGCGGCCGTCGCGCGCGGCTACGAACTGGCCGGTCGTCCCGACTTCGACGAGGCGCTGAGGGAGCTGACCTCGCCGGAGCGGCGCGGCGTCATCCACGTGCAGTGGACGAGCCCCGTGACGGAATGGGCGGTCGATGCGAAGGACGCGCGCCGACGCGCCGATCTCTTCCTCGATGCGCTCTACAGTGCGAAGCAGTGGGGTCGGCGCATCCTCTGGACGCTGCACAACGTGCTGCCACACGACGCGGTGTATCCGAAGACGGCGCTGATGATGCACGAACGGCTCGCGGAACTCGCAGACGCCATCCACGTGATCTCCCCGGGAACGGCGCAGCTCGCATCTGCGCACTACGCGCTCCCGCCCGAGAAGGTCGTCGGCATCCCGCACTGCAGCTACGACGGCGTGTACGGCGATGCGCCGGCGGATCGAGCGGCGGCGCGCGCGGCGATCGGTGCCCGACCGGACGGCACGGCGGCGATGTTCTTCGGGTGGATCCGGCCCTACAAGGGGCTCGAGCACCTCGCGCGGGCGGCGGAGATCGCCGTGGAGCAAGGGACCGAGATGGAGATCCTGCTCGCCGGACGCCCGCAGGGCGCGGTGGACGGGATCCTCGCGGATCTCGAAGCGGGACCGGCGCGCGTCACGGCCCACCTCAAGCGCGTCGCGGACGAGGACGTGCCGACGTGGTTCACGGCGGCCGACGTGCTCGTGCTGCCGTATCGCGCGATCCTGAACTCGGGGAACATGTTCCTCGCGGCGACCTACGGGCTGCCGGTCATCCTCCCCGATGCGCCGCACCTCGTCGCGGAGTTCGGCGAGGAGGCGTGGATCCGATTCTTCGACCAC
>DWXU01000164.1:0-3001 GCA_019119065.1 Candidatus Microbacterium pullistercoris
GCGGGCGTCCGGGAGCGGGGCACACTCGCGGCGATCGACAGCCTTGTCGACGGCGGCTATATCGGGCGCGACGACGCGGCATCTTTCTCGACCGATTATCGGATCCTGCGGTTGCTGGAGCACCGCCTGCAGCTGCAGCAGCTGCGGCGCACGCATCTGATGCCGGCCGATGACGAAGGAAGGCGCGTGCTCGCGCGCGCGACGGGGCTGTTCGAGGTGGACGGCGCGTTCGCCGGCGGTACCGCCAAGGACGTGATGGCCACGTGGGCGCGCGTGAAGCACGAGGTGCGCGACATCCACGTGCGGCTGTTCTACCGCCCGCTGCTGTCCGCTGTCGCGGCCACCGAGTACGACGCGCGCGCCCTAACGGGAGCCGAGGCGCACGACCGGCTCGCGGCCATCGGATTCCAGGATCCGCGCAGTGCCCTCGCACACATCGGCGCGCTCACGAAGGGCGTGAGCCGCAAGACGACCGTGCAGCGCACGCTCATGCCGGTGATGCTGCGGTGGTTCGCCGAGGGGGTCGACCCTGACGGCGGTCTCGTCGCCTACCGGCGCATCAGCGAGCGCCTCGGCGACAGCCCCTGGTTCCTCCGGATGCTCCGCGACTCGGCGGGCGCGGCGGAATCTCTCACGATGCTGCTGAGCGGGTCGCGCTATGTCGGGGACCTCATGGAGTGGATCCCGGAGTCGGTCGCGTGGCTCGACAGCGGCGAGCAGCTGCGCCCGCGAGCCTTCGAGGTGCTCGATCACGAGGCGCGCGCGATCGTGCGACGGCGCGCGAAGGTCGCCGATGCGGCAAAGGGGATCCGCGCGATGCGTCGCCGAGAACTGCTGCGCACGGCGATCGGATCGATGACCGGCGCGCTCACGATCAAGGACGTCACCACGGCGCTCACGACGATCACGGACGTGACGATCTCGGCGTTGCTCACCGCGGTCTGCCGCGACGTGCTCGGAACCTCCTACGCCTCTGTCGAGTTCGCCGTGATCGGGATGGGGCGCTACGGCGGTGCCGAGATCGGCTTCGGATCCGACGCGGACGTGCTCTTCGTCTACCGCGCGGGCGAGGTCGAACCGCACGTCGCGGAGCCGCTCGCGCGGAAGATCGTCTCGGGGCTGCGCGACGCTTCGGAGGACGCGTTGGTGCCGCTCGAGCTCGACGCCGAGCTGCGACCCGAAGGGCGCAAGGGCCCCGTGGTGCGCACGCTCGATGCATACGCGAACTATTACGAGAAGTGGTCCGTGTCGTGGGAGGCGCAGGCGCTGCTCCGCGCACGGCCGGTGGCGGGCGACGCGCCCCTGCTCGCGGATTTCATGGCTCTCGTCGACGAGGTGCGCTATCCGTCGGATGCGAAGGCAGCCGACGTGCGCGAGATCAAACGCATCAAGGCACGCGTGGAAGCCGAACGGATCCCCGGCGGCGTGGATCCGGCGCGTCACCTGAAGCTCGGCCCCGGGGGGCTCGCCGATGTGGAATGGCTCGTCCAGCTGATCCAGATGAAGCACGCGCATCGCGTGCCGGAGCTGCGCACGCCCCGCACGCTGCATGCACTGCAGGCCGCCTTCGACGCCGACCTGCTCGAACGTTCGGCCGGACGCCGTCTCGGCGCGGCCTGGCGTCTCGCGACGCGCCTGCGCTCCGCGAATACGCTGCTGACGGGCAAGACGAGCGACCTGCTGCCGACCGACTATCGGGCGCTCGACGGCATCGGGCGCATCCTGGATCGCCCGCCGGGATCCGGCCAGCTTGTAGAAGAACAATGGCTGCGCGCCGGACGGCGGGCCCGCCGCACCTATGAGGACGTGTTCTACGATCTGTAATATGACCGATTCGACGTTCCTCGGCGGAACCTCGCCCTCGCACCTGGACGTCTCCCGAGACACCGTCGTGACGTTCCCTGCGACGGTCGTCGCCGAGGCGTTCGTTCGGCAGGCGGCCCCGTCGCACCTGCGTGACCGCCGCTACGGCGTGGGCGGGCGCGTGTACACGTACGACACATCGCTCGAGCACTGAGGGAGAGGAGCCCGTCATGCGCATCGCCGTGCCGGCTGAGATCAAGAACAGCGAGAACCGGGTCGCCGCGATCCCCGCGGGCGTGGACGCGCTCGTGCAGCGCGGGCACGAGGTATTCGTGCAGGCGGGAGCAGGAGAGGGATCGCGGATCACGGACGACGAGTACGCCGCTGCTGGGGCGACGATCCTCACGGGCGCGGAGGAGACGTGGCGTGCCGGCGACCTCGTCCTGAAGGTCAAGGAGCCGGAGGCCTCCGAGTATGGGTATCTGCGGGACGACCTCACGCTCTTCACCTACCTGCACCTCGCCGCGGACCGCCCGCTGACGGAGGCGCTCATGCGCGCCGGAACGACGGCCGTCGCGTACGAGACGGTGCGTGCGGCGGACGGATCCCTCCCCTTGCTCACGCCCATGTCAACGGTCGCCGGGCGGTTGTCGGTGGCCGTCGGCGCTTACCACCTCATGCGCGCTCAGGGCGGTCGCGGGTCACTTCTCGGCGGGGTGCCCGGCGTTCCACGCGGCAACGTCGTCGTGATCGGCGGCGGCGTCGCGGGGGAGAACGCCGTGGCGAACGCGCTCGGGCTCGGGGCACGCGTGACCGTGCTCGACGTGGACATCGACCGTCTCGGAGAGTTGGAGGCGCGGTTCGGCAACGGACTCGTCACGCGTCACTCCACGCGCTTCGCCGTGGCGGATGCCGTGGCGGACGCTGATCTCGTCATCGGGTCCGTCCTCATTCCCGGAGCGGCGGCGCCGAAGCTCGTCACGGATGACATGGTGCGTGCGATGCGACCCGGATCCGTGCTCGTTGATATCGCGATCGATCAGGGCGGCTGCTTCGAGGGTTCACGTCCGACGACACACGATGCCCCGACCTTCACCCGCCACGAGTGCATTTACTACTGCGTGACGAATATGCCGGGCGCGGTGCCTGCCACGTCGACGCATGCGCTCACCAATGCGACGCTCCCGTACGTCCAGCG
>DWXU01000165.1:0-9127 GCA_019119065.1 Candidatus Microbacterium pullistercoris
CTGCGCATACCGGGCTGGCGTGCTCACGTCGAGCGGATCCTCGCTCACGCGGAACGGCTGCTCGTCGACCCCGAGCTGCCGGGCCTCGCGCCGACGCTCACCGAACCGGGTGCGGAGGTCATCGTGCACCGTCGCGGTCGCCGCGCGGTCGTGCGCGTGCCGCGGCCGGATGGCGATGTCTACATCAAGGCCGTGCGACCGAAGCGATTCGCTGGCGTCGCGAGTCGCGCGCTGCACGTGACGGAAATGAGGGAAGCCCGCACGCCCGAGATCGTCTCGGCCGATGCCGGTCTCGCCGTGATTCGTCAGCGAAGCGTGGGAGAGAGGACGCTGCTGGAGGTGGGAGCCGACCCGTCCTCATCGGCCGACCTCGTCGCGGCCGCCTGGCGTCAGACGGCGCGCGTCGTCGCCGAGCTGCAGACGATGACCGTCGCGGGACTCGACGAGCATGGACCCGCGGAGGAGCTGAGAGCGACGCGCAAGGCGGTCGACGCCGCGGTGACGGCCGGCGCGATCGCGGACCCTTCCCGCAGGCTGCGGGCCGTCGAGGACGCCCTCGACGCGCTGGGCGACCGCCCCCGCGTGCTCGCGCACCGCGACCTGCACGACAAACAGCTCCTGCTCCCGCACGACGCGACCGCCGCGGATCCGCGACTCGGGCTGATCGACGTCGACACGCTCGCGGCCGCGGACCCCGCCCTCGACGTCGCGAACCTCCTCGTCCACATCGAGCTGCGCGAGGCACAGTCGCTGCTCGCGCCGGAGACCGCGCGCACGGTGCGCACGGCGTTCGCAGAGGCGCTGCGGCGCGACGAGCGTCTGACCGCGGCCACGTGGTCCGCGATTCCCGCGTATCAGATGGCGACGCGCCTCCGCCTCGCCGCCGTCTACGCGCTGCGACACGGGGAAGGACGGGCGGCCGAGGCCATGTGGCGCTCGGCGGCCGGCACAGTGAATACGATGGTGAGGTGACTGACCAGTTCGACCCGCCGCGCCCGTGGATCCGTTCCTACGCTGAGACGGTTCCGCACGACCTCCCCGAGATGAGCGGATCGCTCATGGACCTCGTCGCCGATTCCGCGCGCGAATATCCGACGGCCCCGGCGCTGCAGTTCTTCGGCGCCGTGACGTCGTACGCTTCGCTCGCCGAGCAGATCGACCGCGCGGCCGCCACGCTCCGTGCCGAGGGCGTGCGGAAGGGGGATCCGGTGGCCCTCGTGCTGCCGAACTGCCCGCAGCACATCGTGGCGTTCTACGCGATCCTGCGACTCGGTGCGGTCGTCGTCGAGCACAACCCGCTCTACACGCCGCGCGAGCTGCGCAAGCAGTTCGCCGACCACGGTGCGAAGCACGCGATCGTGTGGAGCAACGTCGTGGGGACGATCCAGGAATTCCCGGTCGACCTCGCGGTCTCGACGATCATCTCCGTCGACCTCACCCGCGCGATGCCGGCCTATATGCGCTGGGCGCTACGCCTGCCGCTGCCGAAGCTCCGCGCCCAGCGTGCGCAGCTCACCACCCGCGTGCGCGGCGCGATCCCGTGGCAGCAGGCCGTCGCGTCCGACCCGCTGCCGCAGGATGTTCCCGGGCCCGAGACCGATGACCTGGCCGTCATCCAGTACACGAGCGGCACGACGGGCGATCCCAAGGGAGCGTCGCTCACACACCGCAATCTGCTGGCGAATGCAACGCAGGCGCGCGCCTGGACGCCGACGGTGTCCCGCGGCGAGGGCACCGTCGTCTACGCCGTGTTGCCGATGTTCCACGCGTACGGCCTGACCCTCTGCCTGACCTACGCGATGTCGCAGGCGGCGCGGCTCGTGCTCTTCCCGAAATTCGACCCTGACATGGTGCTGCAGGTCACGAAGAAGCACCCGGCCACCGTCTTGCCGGCGGTGCCGCCGATCGCCGAGCGTCTGCTCGCCCGTGCGCGTGAACGCGGAGTCTCGCTCGAGGGCACCCAGATCGGCGTGTCCGGCGCGATGGCGCTCGGCCATGAGCTCGTCGTGCCGTGGGAAGAGGAGACGGGCGGCATGCTCGTGGAGGGTTACGGCCTCAGCGAGTGCTCGCCTGTGCTGATCGTCAACCCGGTCGGGGACACGCGCAGACCCGGCACGATCGGGCTGCCGCTGCCCGGCACCGAGTGCCGCGTGGTGGATCCTGATGACCCGACGAGCGACGTCGCACCGGGCGAGCCGGGCGAGCTGCTGGTGCGCGGCCCGCAGGTCTTCGGCGGGTACTACGGGCGTCCCGAGGAGACGGAGCGGGTGTTCTCCGAGGGCTGGTTCCGCACGGGCGACATCGTCGAGATGGACGAGGACGGCTACTTCGCCGTCGTCGACCGCATCAAGGAGCTCATCATCACCGGCGGCTTCAACGTGGCGCCGACCGAGGTGGAGATCGCGCTGCGGCAGCACCCCGCGATCGTCGACGCTGCGGTCGTCGGCCTGCCGTCCGCCGCGCACGGCGAGGAGGTCGTCGCAGCCGTCGTGATCGAGGGATCCGCCGACGACTTCGATCCCGAAGACGCCCGGGCCTTCGTCAAGCGGGTGCTCACCCCGTACAAGGCTCCGCGTCGCTTCGTCGTCGTGGACGAGCTCCCGCGGTCGATGATCGGGAAGGTGCTCCGTCGCCAGGTGAAAGAGCAGCTTCTCGCCACGTAGACTGACGTGGTGTCTGAAATCACCCCCGATCTCGTGCGCCATCTGGGCGCGCTCTCCCGGATCCAGCTGTCTGACGACGAGGTGACCAGTCTCACCGGCGAGCTCGACGCCATCGTGGCGAGCATCGCGACGGTGAGCGAGGTCGCGACGGACGATGTCCCCGCAACGAGTCACCCGGTCGAGCTCGTGAACGTCTTCCGCGAAGACGAGCCCGGTGAGATGCTCACGACCGAGCAGGCGCTCCAGAACGCGCCGGACGCCGATGACGACCGCTTTCGCGTGACCGCGATCCTCGGGGAGGAGCAGTGATGAGCGAACTGACGCGACTTCCCGCCGCCGAACTGGCGACGCTGCTCGCCGACGGCGAGGTCTCCAGCGTCGAGGCGACGCGAGCGCATCTCGACCGGATCCACGCCGTCGACGGCGACGTGCACGCCTTCCTCCACGTCAACGAGGCCGCCACCGACCGCGCCGCCGCCATCGACGCGCGCCGCGCAGCGGGCGAGAGCCTGCCGGAGCTGGCGGGCGTCCCGCTCGCCGTGAAGGACGTCCTCGTGACGACCGACATGCCGTCCACATCCGGATCCCGGATCCTCGAGGGGTACATGTCGCCGTACGACGCGACGGTCGTCGCCAAGGCGCGCGCGGCCGGCCTCGTGCCGATCGGCAAGACCAACATGGACGAGTTCGCGATGGGCTCCTCCACGGAGCACTCGGCGTACGGTCCGACGCGCAATCCCTGGGACCTCGAGCGGATCCCCGGAGGGTCGGGCGGCGGCTCCGCGGCGGCGGTCGCGGCGTTCGAGGCGCCCCTGGCGCTCGGCAGCGACACCGGCGGATCCATTCGTCAGCCCGCGCACGTCACCGGAACCGTCGGCGTCAAGCCCACGTACGGCGGCGTCAGCCGCTACGGGTCGATTGCGCTCGCGTCGAGTCTCGACCAGGTCGGCCCCGTCTCGCGCACGGTCCTCGACGCGGGACTGCTCCACGACGTCATCGCCGGACACGACCCGCACGACGCGACCTCCCTGCGCCACGAGTGGTCGTCGTTCGCCGAGGCCGCCCGCGAGGGACGCACCGGCGAGGTGCTCAAGGGGCTGAAGGTCGGCCTGGTGAAAGAGCTGCACGGCTTCTCGCAGGGCGTCGACGACTCGTTCCGTGCGGCCCTCTCCGCACTCGAGGCCGCCGGCGCCGAGGTCGTCGAGGTCAGCGCCCCGCACTTCGAGTACGCGACCGCGGCGTACTACCTCATCCTCCCCGCGGAGGCGTCGAGTAACCTCGCGCGATTCGACTCGGTGCGCTTCGGGCTGCGCGCCGACGTCGAAGGAACCGTCGAGGACGTCATGGCTGCGACACGCGAGGCCGGCTTCGGCCCCGAGGTGAAGCGCCGGATCATCCTCGGCACGTATGCGCTGTCGGCCGGTTACTACGACGCGTACTACGGGCGCGCGCAGAAGGTCCGCACGCTCATCCAGCGCGACTTCGAGCGCGCGTTCGCCGACGTCGATGTGATCGCGACGCCGTCCGCGCCGACGACGGCGTTCAAACTGGGTGAGAAGCTCGACGATCCGCTCGCGATGTACGCGAACGACCTCGCGACCATTCCGGCGAACCTCGCCGGCGTCCCCGGCATCTCGATCCCGTCGGGAGTCGCGGCCGACGATGGACTGCCCGTGGGGATCCAGTTTCTCGCGCCTGCGCAGGAGGATGCTCGCCTGTATCGCGTCGGCGCGGCCCTGGAGGCGCTTCTCATCGACGAGTGGGGAGGCCCGCTCGTGGCCCCGGAACTGAACGGAGGGTCCCGATGAACCTGATGGACTTCGACGAGGCGCTCGAGAAGTTCGAACCCGTCATCGGCCTCGAAGTGCACGTCGAGCTGAACACGAAGACGAAGATGTTCTCGTCTGCGGGCAATCCGGCGAACGAACATTTCCACGATGCCCCGCCGAACACGCTGCTCGCCCCGGTCGACCTCGGCCTGCCGGGTTCGATGCCCACGGTGAACCGCCAGGCGGTGCGCAACTCGATCAGCCTCGGCCTCGCGCTCGGCTGTTCGATCGCGCCGTCGAGCCGCTTCGCCCGGAAGAACTACTTCTATCCGGACCTCGGCAAGAACTACCAGATCAGCCAGCACCACGAGCCGATCGCGTTCGAGGGATCCGTGGAGGTCGAGCTCTCCGACGGCACGATCGTCGCCGTACCGATCGAGCGCGCGCACATGGAGGAAGACGCGGGCAAGCTCACGCACGTGGGCGGATCCACCGGCCGCATCCAGGGTGCGTCCTCGTCGCTCGTCGACTACAACCGCGCGGGAGTGCCGCTTGTGGAGATCGTGACGCATCCGATCTTCGGCGCCGAAGCGAATGCGCCGGAGCTCGCCAAGGCGTACGTCGCGACGATCCGTGACATCGTCCGTTCCCTCGGCATCAGCGAGGGCCGCATGGAGCGCGGCAACGTGCGCTGTGACGCGAACGTCTCGCTACGACCGCGCGGCGAGACGAAGCTCGGCACACGCACGGAGACGAAGAACGTCAACTCGATGCGTTCGGTCGAGCGCGCTGTGCGCTACGAGATCCGGCGCCAGGCCGCGATCCTCGACGCAGGCGGGACCATCACGCAGGAGACGCGTCACTGGCACGAGGACACGGGAGAGACGTCGCCCGGCCGGCCCAAGTCGGACGCCGATGACTATCGCTACTTCCCCGAGCCCGACCTGCTGCCGGTCGCCCCGAGCGAGGAACTCATCGAGGAGCTGCGGGCAGCGCTTCCTGAGGCCCCCGCGACGAAGCGCCGCCGGTTGAAGGCCGAGTGGGGCTTCACCGACCTCGAGTTCCAGGATGTGGCCAACGGCGGGCTGACCGACGAGGTCGAGCAGACGATCCTCGCCGGTGCGTCGCCGGCGTCGGCACGCAAGTGGTGGACCGGCGAGATCACGCGCGTCGCGAACTCCGAGGGCCGCGAGCCCGGCGAGCTCGTCTCGCCCGCTGACGTCGCGGCTCTGCAGGGGCTCATCGACGCCGGCACGCTCACCGACAAGCTGGCGCGCCAGGTGCTCGAGGGCGTGATCGCCGGTGAAGGGTCACCCCAGGAGGTCGTCGACGCCCGCGGCCTCGCCGTGGTCTCGGACGACGGCGCGCTCGTCGCGGCGATCGACGAGGCGCTCACGGCGCAGCCGGACGTGCTCGAGAAGATCAAGGGCGGCAAGGTCCAGGCTGCCGGCGCCATCATCGGCGCCGTGATGAAGGCGATGAAGGGCCAGGCTGACGCCGCGCGCGTGCGCGAGCTCATCCTGGAACGCGCACAGCAGTAGTCGCACGCGAGGACGCCCGGTCTGTGCGGGTGTCCTCGCTGTTCGCGCGATGCGTTCGCTTCCGGGAGACAATGGGGCGAGGCCGTTCCCCGGGAGGTGACCGAATGAGACGATCGCTCGCCGCCATCGGCACGGTCGCACTGCTCGGGCTCGCGGCCTGTGCGCCGGCCGAGGACGCGGCAGCGCCGTCGCCGCCCCCGACCGCCACCGCTGCACCATCGACGGCGCCGCCTGTCGAGCCATCCGCGACGGCGTCGCCAGATCCGCCAACTGCCGCCGAACGCGCCGCTGAGACCGTG
This sequence comes from Candidatus Microbacterium pullistercoris, assembly GCA_019119065.1. Taxonomy (GTDB): domain Bacteria; phylum Actinomycetota; class Actinomycetes; order Actinomycetales; family Microbacteriaceae; genus Microbacterium; species Microbacterium pullistercoris. Next base: position 6,273 of record DWXU01000165.1, read on the forward strand.
GCGGCGATGTCCACGCGTGAGAAGGCCGCGAGCGTGGTGCTGGGCTACGCCGCCGGGACGGACCCGCAGGTGCTGAAGGCCGCGGTCGCCCACGGATTCGGTGGGCTCATCCTCATGGGCGACAACGTGCCGTCGGCGCCCGACGCGCTGGCCGAGATCACGACGGCGATCGCCGAGGCGGCCGATCCGCCGCCGCTGGTCGCGATCGACCAGGAGGGCGGCGACGTCGCGCGCATCGCCTGGGACGAGGCGGCGTCGGCGCGCGACCTCAGGGGAGCGGACGCCGACGAGATCGAGGCCGCGTTCGCCGAGCGAGGATCGGTGCTCGCCGAGGCGGGGATCCCCGTGAACTTCGGCATCGTCGCCGACCTGCCGCGCAGCGCCGACTCGTTCATCTTCTCGCGCGCCTACGGCACGGATCCGCAGGCGGTCGCGCAGGCCGTCGGGGCGGCGGTCGCGGGCGAGTCCGATCGCGCCTTCTCCACTCTGAAGCACTTCCCGGGACATGGCGCCGCGGAGGGCGACTCGCACAGCATGATCCCGTCGGCTGACCTCACGCTCGACGAGTGGCGCGAACGCGACGCCGTGCCATTCGCCGCCGGCGTCGATGCCGGCGCGGAACTCGTGATGATGGGGCACCTGCGCTTCGGTCAGATCGACGAGCTCCCCGCCTCGCTTTCGCCCGAGTGGTACCGCATCCTGCGGGAGGATCTCGGCTTCGACGGGGTCGCGGTGACAGACGACCTCGGGATGCTGCTCTCCTCGGGCGAGGACGCATACACGGATCCGGAGAGCAACGCCGTGCAGTCGCTCGCGGCCGGTGCCGATCTCGTGCTCACGGTCGTCGGATCCACGCCGGAGACAGCCGACCGCACGGCGGAGGCGGTCGCGGCCGCAACCGAGGACGGCTCTCTCTCCGCGGAGCGCCTCGAGGAGGCAGCGACACGTGTGATGGCGTTGCGATTCGAGGCCGCCGCGCCCGCAGATCCCGGACAATAGAGCCGTGAGCAGACAGGACGGGTCTGGGCGGCTCTTCTCGCCGCCGGGCGCCGACGACGCGGGCGCCCACATCCTGCACGTCGACATGGATGCGTTCTTCGTCGCGGTGGCCACCCTCGATGACCCGTCGCTCGCCGGCCGCCCCGTCGTGATCGCGCACAACGACCAGCGCTCCGTCGTCTCGAGTGCGTCGTACGAGGCTCGTCGCTACGGGGTCCGCTCGGCCATGCCACTCGGCATGGCGCTGGGCAGGTGCCCGCGTGCGATCGTCGTGCCGCCCGTGTTCGAGCGGTATCGCGAGGAATCGGCGCGCGTGATGGAGGTGTTCCGCAGCATCACCCCGCTCGTGGAGCCGCTTTCGATCGACGAGGCGTTCCTCGACGTCAAGGGCGTCGAGCGGCTGTGGGGAACGCCGGGCGAGGTCGCGGCGCTGATCCGGCGGCGCGTCCGCGATGAGGTCGGGATCCCGTGCAGCGTCGGCGGTGCCGCGACGAAACACGTGGCGAAGATGGCGTCCACGGCGACCAAACCCGACGGCCTGCTCATGATCCCGGCAACACGCACGCAGGAGTTTCTCGATCCGCGCCCCGCCGGAAGCATGTGGGGCGTCGGCCCGAAGGCCGCGGAGGCGCTCGCGAACCGGGCGATCCGCACAATCCGCGACGTGCGCGAGACACCCGTGGCCTCGCTCGCGGCGGTCATCGGTGTGGCGCAGGCGCAGCGGATCCATGATCTCGCTCACGGCAGGGATCCGCGGGCCGTGCAGACGGAGCGCGTGGAGAAGAGCATCTCGCACGAAGAGACGTTCCGATACGACGTGACGGATCCCGCGCTGCTGCGCGCCGAGCTGTTGCGCCTCGCCGACCGCGTTGCGGTTCGGCTGCGGCGCGCGGGCGCGGAGGCGGCGGGTGTGGCGATCAAGTTGCGCTTCGACGACTTCCAGACGCTCACGCGATCGCAGGCACTGTCCGAGCCGACGGCCGTCGGGAACCGCATCGGATCCGTTGCGCGCGAACTGTTCGGCGCGATCGATCTGCGCGCCCCGGTGCGCCTCATCGGCGTGCGTGCGGAGCGGCTCGTCCCCGCCGGATCCGCCGCGCTCGCGCTGTGGGACGACGATACGGAGTGGAAGCAGGTCGAGGGCGCGCTCGATCGCCTGTCGGAGCGATTCGGCACGGGGTCCATCACTCGTGCGGCCTTTCTCTCGCGCGCTACGGAGCGCCCGACAGCAGATCGCCCTCCCGAGAACGGCTGACGGGCGCGGGCGGCGCTGGGTTACGCTGTCTGCATGCCCAACATCGCGATTGAACTCGGCAAGCTCAGCAGCAACTTCGGCGTCACCGCGGCCTACGGCGAGCAGCAGGACCTCGACGGGGTGAAGGTGCTGCCCGTCGCGGCGACCTGGTACGGCTTCGGCGGCGCTTCCGGCGAGGACGACACGAACACGGGCGGAGGGGGCGGCGGCGTCGCCGTGCCCGTCGGCGCCTATGTCCGCCGCGGGAGCGAGTTTCGCTTCGTGCCGAACATCGTCACGCTCCTCGCGGTGCTGACGCCGTTCGTCTGCGTCGCCGGCCGCGCGCTGGGCTACGTCATCAAGTGCCTCAAGAAGAAGAGCCGCTGACGTTTCGACCCCTCGTCGTCGACGACGCGATCCGTCGCGTCCTCGGCGCCGTCGCTCGCGACCCGTATCCGCGGATCCTCATCGACGGCCGCAGCGGCGCGGGCAAGACGACGATCGCGCTCCGCGTGGCCGATGAGCTCGACGCGCGTGTGGTCTCGCTCGACGAGTTCTACCCGGGCTGGTCCGGCCTCGCCACTGCGACCGAGATCGCCGGCGGCATCGTGCGCGATCATCG
>DWXU01000166.1:0-8337 GCA_019119065.1 Candidatus Microbacterium pullistercoris
CGCACGACTTCGGCCGCCGCTCTCTGCTGGTCGTCGAGTCCGTCGAGGGGGTTCACGGCGTCTCGTCGGGGGCGTCGAACCAGGCACGGATGAGGCGATGCGCGACCGACAACCCTCCCGGGAGGCGCACATCGAGTTCGCCGCGCAGCCCCCGACCGATCTCCTCGCGCGTGAACCACCGCGACGAGATGATCTCCTCCCCGTCGGGGCGCACCTCCGCGTCGTCGATGACGCGGGCGTGGAAGCCGAGCATGAGCGAGCGCGGATACGGCCACGCCTGAGATTCGATGTACTGCACGTCGGTCAACTGCACGCCCGTCTCTTCCCGCAGCTCGCGGTGCACGGTGCGCTCCGCCGATTCGCCGGCCTCCACGAACCCGGCGAAGCACGAGTACATCTCGCCGCGCCATGCCGCGTTCGCGCCGAGGAGGAGGCGCTTTCCGTCGGAGCTCCGGGGAGCGACGATCACGGCCGGGTCCGTCCGCGGGAAATGCTCGCGACGACAGCCATCGCAGTGCCGTGACCATCCGCCCGCCGCCAGGAGCGTGGCTTCGCCGCAGGCCGGGCAGTACCGTGCGTCGCGCAGCCAGCGCCCGAGCGCGACGGCGACGATGGCCATCTCTGCCTCGGCGTCTGGCAACGCGGCGCCGAACTCCCGCAGTGAGCGCGCACCGTCGAACTCCGAGGCACCCGCTTCGGCGGCCGCAAGGAGAACGGCGGATCCGTGCTTGTCCCTTCCGAGGAACGCGACGTCGGCGCCGGGAGGAATCGCCTCCGGATCGACGAACCGTAGCGCGGGCGCGGCCGCGTCGTCGACGGGCATCCGATCGCCGTCCACGAGGAGAACCCGCGTGTCTCGATCACGGCGCAGGGTATCCACGAGGTCAGGCGTGAGGCGCTCTGCTGCGCTTGGATCGAACGTGCCGGCGGTGTCGGAACTGGTCATCGACTCCCTCTCTGCGTGGCGTGGTGCGGCGCGTGGCGGGGCCACATAGTGTGGGCGGCATGGCACGATCCACTCTCACTCTAGCCGCGGCCGCGTCGGCGGCTCTGGGAGACGCGGTCATCACGAAGACGCGCCGACTGACGGCGCAGGGAGCCGGTCGTTTCGATGCCGCACTCGTGACGGCGTCCGGCGAAGACGTCGTCGTGCGGATCCCCACGGACGAGACGGCGCTCGCGGACGTCGAGGCGGAACTCGTCGCGCTGCGCGCGCTCACCGCGGGTGCACGCGAGCTGCTGGGGTTCGCGGCCCCCGAGATCCGCGGATCGGCGCCGCTGGAGGACTCGCGCGTCGTCGCGACGACGTTCCTGCCCGGTTATCTCGTCGATGCCACGCACATCCCCGCCGGTCGCGGTGTCGCGACGGCAATCGGATCGGCCACGGCACGCCTGCACACGCTGCCACCGTCGATCGTGCGATCGGCGGGACTTCCGGAGCGCAGTGCCGCGGATGCGCGTGCCGACCTCGAGAAGCTGCTCGACGCCATCGGCCGCAGCGGCCGGGTCCCGGTGCGCCTGATGGTGCGCTGGCGGGAGGCCGCCGAGGACGACCGCCTGTGGGGGTACGAATCGACGGTCGTGCTGGGCGGGGCGCAGTCGACCTCGTTCGTGATGCGGGACGATGCAGAGGGGGCGCCCGTCGTGACGGGCGTGCTCGACTGGCAGGGCCTGGCGATCGGTGACCCCGCCATCGACCTGCACTGGACGGCCGGCGCGCCTGACGCCGCTGACGACGTCTTCCGCTCGTACGCGGACGGGGCCGTGCGCGCGCCCGATCGCGCGCTCCGCGTCCGCACGCGGCTGCACGCCGAGCTGGAGTTCGCCCGCTGGCTGCTTCACGGTATCGAGGCGCACCGACCGGATGTCGTGGACGACGCCGCGGAGCTGCTCGAGTCGCTGTCCGACGGCCTCGTGAACGACGCGCTTCTCGCTGACCTCCCGGCGCGCGAAAGGGCCGACGTCTCGGAGGCGGTCGCGCTGCTCGATCGGGTGCCGCGGACCGAACGCGAGGCGTCGGACACGTCGATGCACACCGATGCGTTCGATCCCGACGAGCTCCGCCTCCACGCGGAGGAGGACTGGGACGCCGCTCCCCCGCGAAGCGCTCCGGATGATGCCGACGCGACGCAGCCCTCGATCGAACGGGAACCGGACGCGACGCAGCCCGTCGATCTCACCGACGACGAGCGCTGATCAGCGGCGGGAGGCGCGCCACCTGTCGATGAGTTCGTGCTCCGTCAGCGGCGACTCGTCCCGAATCACGAGGTCGTCCGACACGTAGTAGAGCGCGACGTCGATCTCGTCGAGGGGGACGCCGTGCCGGCGGTGGTACGCCAGCCGGTACAGGGCGAGCTGCAGCATCCTCTCGTCGCGCTGGCGCCGGTCGGTCGGTGCCTTGCCCGTCTTCCAGTCGACGATCTCGATGCGGCCGCCGCGGTCATCGCGGCGATAGACGGCATCGAGCTTGCAGATCATGATGTGCGGCGGCGCACCGTCGTCGAGCGCGAGGGCGAAGTCGACCTCGGTCTCGACCTCGATCGGCTGAAGGGGCGCCCATTCGCTGCGTTCGAAGATCTCCCGCAGCCGGGCGAGATCGCGTTCGTCCTCGGCGGATGCTCCGAACGCCGTGCCGTACTCGTCGTCGTCGATCTCCCAGAGGGCATCGTCGGGCGTCGGCGTCGCACCGATGAGGCCCGAGCGCTGCTCGACCCACTGGTGAAAGAGCGTGCCGAGTCGCGTCTGGCGGAACGGACGCTCCGGCATGGGGCGCTCGATCTCGGTGAGGGCGGCGTCGAAGTCGACGACGTAGTCCTTGAACTTCGATGCCGGGACACGCGTCGGGATCGCCGTCCGGGTGCGCCGCGAGGTCGCCTCGCGTTCTGCGAGGAGCCTCGCGAGCTCGGCGGTCGGTTCGGCGGCGCCGGCGCTCGTCACCCGTTCGGCGGCGGCCGCGACGCGCTGGCGCCGTGCGCCGAGCGCATCGACGGGCCACGCGAGCGTCGCTCCCGCGCCGTCATACGGGTTCTCGTCGTCGTCGGCCTGTGCCAGCGGTTCGCGTCCGAGCTCGTCGAGCACCTCGGCGAGGAATGGGCTCGGCTGTTTCGGACGCTTCTGCCCGGACCACCGGGATCCCGTCAGGAGCAGGTTGGCGCGAGCGCGCGTGACCGCGACGTACGCCAGGCGGCGTTCCTCCTCGGCGTGGTAGGCCCGGTTGGCGTCGGCGAAGGCCTCGAATGCGTCTTTGAGGTCACGCTTCGCAGCGCGGAGCGCCGCCGCGTCAGCCGGGACGACGTCCGGAGCGTGCCAGGAGAAGCGCGGCAGCGCCGCTGAGTCGCCCCGGAACACGTACGGAAGCCGGCCGAAGGCGAACCCGCCGCTGACGTCGCGCGCCCCCGCGGGGAGCTCTCCGTCGACGACGCGCGCGACGACGACCGAGTCCCATTCCAACCCCTTCGACCCGTGGATCGTCAGCAGCTGGACGACCCCGGGCTCAGCGGGTTCGGTCCGCGGCATGAGGTCATCCGCCCGCTCGGCGTAGTCGAGCCAAGCGAGGACGCTTCCGATGGTCGCCCGGTCGTCGACGGACAGGAACGCACGGACCTCCTCCGTGAAGGCGCGCAGCTGCGCCCCGGCCGTCCGCGCTTCGCCCCTCGTCTCGTTCGCGGCGAGTTCGATGTCGAGGCGCAGTTCCTGTTCGATCATGCGGATGAGGTCGGGGATCGGCCCCGTCGCGGCGGCGCGCAGCCGGTCGAACAGCTCGGCCGCCTCCGTCAGGCGGACGAGCCCCTGTTCGCTGAAGCCTGCGAACAGTCTGTTGCCGCGCCGACGGGTGCGGATCGCATCGAGCCCGTCGATGATCGACACCTGCTCGTCGATTCCGGCCGATGCCCGCACGCGCTGCCGCACCTCCTCGCTGAGGCGCGCACCCGACGCATCCTGTTCTGCGAGCCGCGACGCGAGGTCGTACAGCGCGGCCATATCGGCGACGCCGACGGCGAACCGTGGCCCCACGAGCAGGCGGATGAGCGCCGAGCCGGCGCCCGGGTCGTCGATCACCCGCAGTGCGCACACGACGTCGGTCACCTCGGGGACGTCCAGAAGGCCGCCGAGCCCAAGGATGCGGTGTGGGATGCCGCGGTCGGCTAACGCGTCGGCGAATCGGCGCATGTGCTTCTTCTGGCGGAACAGGATCGCACCGGAGTGGCGGTCGGCGTGCTCGGCGGCATCGTGTTCGGCGATCCGGTCGCCGAACCACTCCGCCACATGATGGGCTTCGTCATCCACCGTGTGGGCGAACTCGATGTCGAGGCGCCCGTCGCCGGCCCCGTCGCGCGCGGCGAGTGGTTCGACGCCGTCGCGGGAGCCGGCGAGTGGGCGCACGAGGCGGTTGGCGGCGTTCAACACGACCTGTTCGTTGCGCCAACTGGTCATGAGGCTGAAGCGGTGGCACACGCGCTCGTGTGTGAATGCGCGCGGGAAGGAATGGATACCGTCGGCGCTCGCCCCGCGCCAGGTGTAGATCGCCTGGTTCGGATCGCCGACGGCCATCACCGCCTCGTCACGAAACAGCGTCGAGAGCAGCCGCGTCTGCAGCACCGACGTGTCCTGGTACTCGTCGAGAAGAACGACACGGTACTGATTCCGGATCTCGTCGGCGACGTCGGGCGCGCGCTCGACGACCTCGAGGGCGCCAGCGACCTGATCCGCGAAGTCGAGGACGCCGCGCCGCTGCTTCTCGCGGTCATAGCGGGCGACGAGCTCGAGCAGACGCGGCAGCGACGTCAACGAACCGTACGCGCGGTCCCAGGCCGCGGGCCGAGCAGAGAGCGGATCCGCAAATGGCTCCAGCGCCGCGGACAGTTCGCTCGCGTAGCCGCGCACCCGGTCTGCCAGGGTGCGCCCATCGGCATTCGAGACGGGCCGGTTCTCGAGGAGGTCGCCCGACAGGCTGAGGATCGCGTCGGCGATCCTGCCGACCCCCTTGTCGAGTTCGTCGAGTCGGAGATCGTCGGCGTGGATGGCGACGTGTCGCGCAATGATCCAGGCAGCGGAGGAGCTGAGCATGGCGGCGTCTGGATCCCGCCCGATGCGGGACGCGTTCTCGCGGACGATGGCGTCGGCGAAGGCGTTGTAGGTCGACACGCGCACCTGATCCAGCAGCCTGTCGATGAGCGGTCGTTCGTCGCTTTCCGCGCCGAGGTCGCGCGCGAACGCGTCGAGGACGTCTCGGCGCACGGCATCGCGGGCGGGACCCGGCGCTGCCCGCTCGATCCGCGTGAATTCGGACGTCTCGACGATCGTGGGCAGGTGCGGCAGGAGCCCACGCCTGCCGAACTCGTCGAGGTCCGCGAGTCGGGCGGAGATGCGCTCGGAGAGTTCCCCGGCGGCTTTCCGTGTGAAGGTCAGCCCGAGGATCTGGTCGGCGCGGACGTGACCGTTCGCGACGAGCCACAGCACGCGTGCCGACATCGTCGCGGTCTTGCCGCTGCCGGCACCCGCGATGACGAGCGCGGGCTCGAGCGGCGCTTCGATCACGGCACGCTGCCGCGGCGTCGGCGCGAACGAGCCGACCGCACGCATGATGACATCGGCGGAAAGCGACAGCGGGGTGGCGGTCATGCGCTCACGGCTCCGATCGTGTGGATGCGGCAGATCGGCGATCGACGGGAATCGTCGCAGTGGGCGTCGACCGACGCGGAGAAGCTGGCCGCCGACATTCCCCGCGCCGCGCCGATGACGCGCTCGAGGTACTCGTCGCGCGCGAGGTGCGGCGCGCCGGTCTCATCGCCGTCGAGCACGCGCTGGTGAGCGACGCGATAGGTGCTCCGCGATAGCGTCTTCGAGACCACCACGAGGCGCGCGCCGGCGAGCGCGCCGGGTTCGGCCGCGTCGACGAGCCCCTCCTCGACCGCGAGTTGGTATGCGGCGAGCTGGGCGTCGTCGATGACCTTCGCATCGGCGACGCGCTCCTCGGAGCGTCCGCTCTTGAGGTCCGTGACGACGACGCGCTCGGCCGCCTCGTCGTCGCGCGAACGCATCACCTCGAACGACTTCGGCGACCGCGCCGGCGCGTGCTCTCCCTCGCCGCGCGGGTAAGCCTCGACCCGATCGATCACGCCGCTCAGCACGGCGCGGCCCGGTCCGCGCACGTCGTCGCCGGTGATGATCTCGCCCGTGTCGAGATCGATGGCGAAGGCGAACGCCGCCTCTGCCGCGATGACGCGGCCACGCTGCGCACGGACGTTCGCAAGGTAGTCATCGAGGCGGACGAGATACTCGTCGAGCCGTCGCCGCTCCCCCGTCGCGACCCACCGGGATTCGAAGTCGAGCTCACCCCAGCGTTCGTCGACGACCGCACGCATCTCGTCGATGCCGCCGTCGGGAACGCGCTCGAGCGCGGCGTGTAGGAGGGTGCCGATGCCCGCGCTCGGAGAGGTCATCGTGTCGCCGCCGAGCGCGGAGATGACCCACTCGAGGCCGCATTCGAGGAACGAGGTGATCTTCGACGGTGAGACGCGCACATGCTCGCTCTCGAGGTCGCGCAGCGGCGCCGTCGAGGTGGGCGCGCGGAGCCCGTACCACTCGTCAGGGTCAGCTCCCGGGACCCGCGCGGCCGCGAGCAGCCGCAGCTGCTCGGCGGCGTGCTGGCGGTCGGCTTCCTCCGCGGTGGTCGCGGTCAGGGTGCGGCGGTGACGGGCGACCAGCCCGCGCAGGGTGAGCGGGTGGCCGTTGTCGTGAATGGGCTCCGGGTCCGGGAGGGAGGCGAGGAGCGGGCTGGGGGTGGCGTCGTCGTCATCGACCGCCGTCACGATCACGCGACTGCGGGCCCGTGACAGCGCGCGGACGAACAATCGCACCTCGTCGTGAAGCGCCTGGCGGCGGCGGTCGAGGACCGGCGGGTCCGCCTCGTCTGCGTGACCGGCCCGATGGGCGAGCACGGTGTCGGCGAGGCGCCAGGTTCCGAGCATTCCGCCACGCAGTCGCGTGTTGGGCCAGACGCCGTCCTGCAGGCCAGCGATCACGACGATCTCGAACTCGGTTGAGAGCGCGTTCGCGGGCGTGAGCAGCGCGACCGTCTCTCCGAGATCGGGCGAGGAGAGGGTGTCCTCCGGGACATCGCTGTCGAGGATCTCACGGATGAATCGTTCGGGGCGGTCGTTCGGGCTGCGTTCGATCGACCGCTTGGCCGCGGCGAAGAGCGCGACAAGACCGTCGAGGGCGCGCGCGGCATCGCCAGAGGAGCGTGACGTCGATGTCGCGGCATCGCGCCATTCGTCGCGCAGCCGACGACCGCTGATGCCACGCGCACGGTCCCAGACATGCCAGAGCAGATCGTGCACGGTGGCTCCGCCGCGACGGAGGACCGCGATGTCTCTCATCGTCGTCGCGAACCGCTCGGCCGCGCGTCCTTCCGGCGTGCCGAGCGTGCCGAAGGAGACCGGGTGGGCGAATCCTTCGTGGACGAGTTCGCGTGCCGGCCGGCTGCCGCCCTGTTCGAGCTCGGCGTGACGGAGGCTCCCGCGCAGACGCCGCAGGGCGACGCCGTCGAATCCACCGTACGGAGAACGGAGCGCGGCGACGAGGGCGTCCGGATCGCGCTCGGCGGGATCCGTGAGTCCCAGCCGGAGGATCTCCATGATCTGACGCACGGCGCGCTCGCTCCCGAGCGGCCTCGGGACGCCGGCAGCGCGCGTCGGTACGTCGCGGGCGGCGAGTTCGGATTCGAGAGCGACGAGCTGGCGCGTGTCGTGCGCGATGACGGCCATCTCGCCCCAGCGGACGCCGTCGTTCAGATACGCGTCGCGCAGGCGTCGCGCGATCTGGTCGACCTCCTCTGGCGGCGACGGTGCGCGAACGACCGACACAGCGTGCCACTCGGTCGGTTCGGGCCCCGGCGCCCGGCGATGCTGGACGTGTCCGCCGACGCCGATCGCCGCGGTCATGTGCCGCACGAGCCACGTCGGCTCGTCGCCCGCTCGATGTTGTTCACGCAGCACGAGCACTTTCCCCAGCGACGCGACGAGCTCGGAGAAGACCTCCGGAGTGATGCCGCGGAACGCTCCCGAGCCGATGTCCGGGTCGCCGGCCGCGAGCACCGCCACCCCGCGGGCGCGCAGCGCCTCGACGAGGGCCGTGCCGCCGCGCGTCAGCTCTTGGGCGTCGTCGACGATCACGGCCCGCAGTTCGTCGACGCCGGGCACGTGCGCGCCGTCGCGGAGCGCCGCGGTCGCCCCCTGCAGGAGCTCGGCGGCGTCGCGCGCCTCGTCGTTCATGTTCTGGATGACCCCGGCGTATTCGTCAAGCAAGGCGACGACGGGGCGCCACGCGCCACCG
>DWXU01000167.1:0-6692 GCA_019119065.1 Candidatus Microbacterium pullistercoris
CGGCGCGCCTACGGCAGGGCGACGCTGGCGCGCGCCGCGACGGCCCCAAAGCGCTCTGCCAGCGCGTCACGAATCGCATGCGGCTCGCAGAACGTGGCGAACGCGGTCATCATGTCGTCGGTGATGAGGCCGCCCATCTCCGCCCACTCGCCCCGGCGGCTCGCGGCGTGCAGGGCATCGGCGGTGTCCTCCCAGCCATGCAGCTCCATGACCGCGCGATAGGAGGGGGTGGATCCGTAGAACGCGATCTGCTTGCGCACCTCGCGCTCCATGTGCGCGCGCTCTGCTGCCGTGGATCCGGTCACGACGAACGGCGTGACGATGACGTCCGTCGCCTCGCGTTCGGAGCGTTGGCGCCCCTCGGCGAGTGCCGGAAGGCTCACCTCGCGCAGGTAGTCGGGCGTCGTGAACGCGTGCGCGATGAAGCCGTCCGCGGCCTCGCCCGCGAGCCGCGTCATCGCTGGGCCGACGGCCGCGAGCCAGATGTCCGGGGTGCCGAACGGATTCGGTCCGGGCGAGAACATCGGCGTCATGAGCGTGTGGGTGTAGTGGTCGCCGCGCACGCTGAGCTTCTCGCCGGTCTCCCACGCGTGCCAGATCGCGCGCACGGCGCCGATGAACTCGCGCATGCGCGGTGCCGGTGCCGACCACGGCATCGAGAAGCGCTTCTCGATGTGCGGCTTCACCTGGGATCCGAGCCCCAGCGAGAAGCGGCCCTCGCCGGCGAGCTGCACGTCGTTGGCGGCCTGCGCGATCGTCATCGGGTTGCGCGCGAAGGCCACCGCGATCGACGTCGCCACGTGGATCCGTTTGGTCGCGCTCGCCGCGAGCGCACTGGAGATCAGGGGATCGTGTGCGAGCTCAGGGAACTGGACGCCGTCGAAGCCGTCGCGCTCGGCACGGGCGGCGGTTTCGAGCGCGGCGGCGGGGGACGCGTCGCGGACTCCGATGTCGAGATGCATGGGATCAGGATGCCGGATGCTGCGCGGAGACGCCGAAGGCGTTGTCTGGCGCGCACAAATCGGCGGCCGGACAACGCCCTCGCGTCGAGGGCGGGGTCAGCCGCAGAGCTCCTGCAGCTTCGTGCTGCTGGCCTGGAGGTCCGACGAGATCTCGGTCATCGCATCGGTGTCGATGTTCGTGGGATCTTCCGTGGCGTCCGCCATGACGGCCTGGAACTCCTCGAAGGATCCGTTGAAGTCGTCGAACGCGGCCTTGACCTCTTCGTTCTCGATCTTGTCGCCGGCCTCCTTCATAGCGGCGAGCGTGTCCGCGAACATGTCGGTGGCCGCCTCGGGGTCGGTGGCGACGGACGACAGGTCGCCCATCGCCTCGGTGACGGTGTCGCCCGCAACCTGGCAGGCATCGGCGACGGACTGGCCGCCGGCGGAGCAGCCAACAAGCGCGGCGGGAACGAGAGCGGCGGCGCCGACGAGGGCGAGGAAACGGGCACGGCGAGTGCGGGTCATATGTTTCTCCTGGGATTGCGGGACGCGAGAATGCTCGCCGGGGGAACGAGGGCGGCCGGTGTCCCCCGAACCGGGCACGCCACGAGCACTCTATGCGAACGATGTGGTCGATTTCACGGCGCCACATGAGCGCATTCAGCCCGGGCACGTACCGTAGGGGACATGACGACGTCGGGGATCCGCCAGGTCAAGCCCAAGGCCGAGGGGTGGGAGCAGCGCAAGGACGCCGCGGGGCGACCGCTGCTGCAGTTCGCGAGCCCGAAACGGGGCATGCCGCCCGTGCACCTCGCCGACCTCACCCCGGAGGAGCGGGTCGCGAAGGTGACGGAGCTCGGGCTGCCGGGCTTCCGCGCAAAGCAGCTCGCTAAGCATTACTTCGACCGTTACACCCGCGATCCCGAGCAGATGACGGATCTCCCGAAGGACGGCCGTGCAGAACTCGTTGACTCCCTGCTGCCGACGCTGCTGACCGAGGTGCGCCGGTTCACGACCGATCGCGGCGACACCATCAAGTTCCTGTGGCGCCTGCACGACGGCGCTCTCGTCGAGTCGGTGCTCATGCGTTACCCCGGCCGCATCACGCTGTGCGTGAGCTCGCAGGCTGGCTGCGGCATGAACTGCCCGTTCTGCGCGACCGGTCAGAACGGCCTGACGCGCAACATGTCCGCTGCCGAGATCGTCGACCAGGTGGTGCGCGCGAACGAGATCATTGCTGCCGGTGAGCTCGGCGGCAAGCAGGAGGATGACAACAGCGCCGAGCGCGTCAGCAACATCGTCTTCATGGGCATGGGAGAGCCGCTCGCCAACTACAAGCGCGTCATGCAGGCCGTGCGCACCATGGTCGACAAGACGCAGGGCCTCGGGATGAGCGCGCGCGGGATCACGATCTCGACCGTCGGCCTCGCCCCGGCGATCCGCAAGCTGACGGACGAGGACATCCCCGTGACGTTCGCGCTGTCGCTGCACGCGCCGGACGACGAGCTGCGCGATGAGATGATCCCCGTCAACTCGCGGTGGAAAGTCGACGAGGTGCTCGACGCCGCCCGCGCCTATTTCGAACGCACCAGGCGACGCGTGTCGATCGAGTACGCGCTCATCAAGGACATGAACGACCACCCGTGGCGCGCTGACCTGCTCGCCGACAAGCTGCTCGAGCGCGGCCGCGGATGGGTGCACGTGAACCCGATTCCGCTCAACCCGACCCCCGGATCCGTGTGGGATGCGTCGCCGATCGCCGCGCAGCGCGAGTTCGTGCGGCGCCTCAACGACCGCGGCGTCCCGACGACGATCCGCGACACCCGCGGCAAGGAGATCGACGGTGCCTGCGGTCAGCTCATGGTGACCGAAGAGGACGAGCGCGCCGCAGCGGTGTAGCGACGCTGTCACGTTCCGTCGGTGGGCGGTGTCCTATGGGCAGAACCGTCTCTCGAAGGAGTGCAACATGCCCAGTCGATTCCGGATCCCCGCGGCGCGCATCAGCGGCCTCTACGGCGCCCTCATGAAGGCCTACGCGCGCCGCAAGTGGGGGCAGCTGCCCGATAACGGCTACGTGCTCTGGCACAACCGTCGCGTCTTGAAGACGACGCTGTCTCTCGAGGGCCGCGTCGCGAAGTGGAACACGCTGGATCCGTCGCTGTCGTCGTACGCGCAGATGGCGGCCGCCGGCGTCATCGGGTGCAGTTGGTGCCTCGACTTTGGATACTTCGAGGCGCGCAACAACAGACTCGACCTGCGCAAGGTCAGTCAGGTGCCCAGGTGGCGCGACAGTGAGGTGTTCACCGACCTCGAGCGTGACGTTATGGAGTACGCGGAGGCGATGACCGCGACGCCGCCGACGGTTGCCGATGAGCTCAGTGCGCGGCTGCTCGACGCCCTCGGCACGCCCGCGATGGTCGAGCTGACCCAGATCGTCGCCGTCGAGAACCTGCGATCACGCTTCAACGCCGCGGCCGGCCTCGAGAGTCAGGGCTATTCTGACGTGTGCGAGTTGCCCCTCGCGGTATCCTCACCCGCATGAGCGCCGACGAGTTCTCCGCGCATCGCGGCCTGCTCTTCACGATCGCGTACGAGATCCTCGGATCCGTCAGCGACGCGGAGGACGTCGTGCAGGACTCCTGGATCCGCTGGAACGACGCCGACCAGGGCTCCGTGCACGACGTACGCGCCTATCTCGCGCGCATTGTGACACGGCAGGCGCTCAATCGCCTGCGCACGGTCTCGCGACGCCGGGAAGACTACGTCGGACCGTGGCTCCCGGAGCCCATGCTGACGGCGCCCGACATCGCCGACGACGCCGTGCTCGCCGAGAGCGTGTCGACGGCCATGATGCTCGTACTCGAGACCCTCGGGCCCGTTGAGCGCGCGGTCTTCGTGATGCGCGAGGTGTTCGCGTTCTCGTACGAGGAGATCGCGGACGCCGTCGATCGTCGTACCGACGCGGTCCGCCAGATCGCCCGCCGCGCTCGCGAGCACGTCGCTGCACGACGGCCGCGTCGCGAGGTGGGCTCCCGGGAGGCCGCCGAGGTGGTCGAACGCTTCCGCGTGGCCGCCAGTACCGGCGACGTGCAGGGTCTTGTCGACGTGCTCGCCCCGGACGTGGTGTTCCTCTCCGACGGCGGCGGCAAGGTGACGGCGGCTCGACGTCCGGTCGTCGGGGTCGAGCGCGTCATGCGGCTGCTCGAAGGGCTCTTGTCGCAGTACCCGGACAGCGTGCTGCGATCCGCCATGGTCAACGGCGGGGCGGGCCTCACGGTGCACGCCGAGGGTCGGATCGACGGCGCGGTCACGTTCGCGATCGAGTCCGGCCGCATCGCCGCCGCGTACTACGTGCGCAACCCGGAGAAAACTGCGCACCTCACGGATCCGCGCGCGCTCGCCCGCTGACGTCCTACGCTGGTGCCTCGGCGCCCTTCGCGGCGGCGTGTGCGGCGTTCGCGAGTGCCGTGGTGCCGTCATCGGCACGGTGGTTTCTCGTGTTCGTCGCACCGCGGGAGGGTGAATCCGCACTCGTCAGCTCGGCACCGCTGGGGCGCGGGGAACGTGAAGACGCGTCGGGCGGGTTGCGGCGACGGTGCGATACTATGTCACTTGTGGCAATGAAGAGCGGACCCACCGAATCGCTGAACTTTCTCGATTCCGTGCTCCTTGGAGTCCTCGCCCGCAAGCCAAGCGCCGGTTACGACGTCCGCAAGTACCTCGAGAAGTCGGGACGCATATACGGGTACGTACCGCAGTCCTCCCAGATCTATCGGCAACTCGCGCGCCTCGTCGAGCGTGACCTGCTCGCGTTCGAGATTGACCGTTCGCGAAGCGGTCCCGACGCCAAGGTCTACTCCTTGACCGGGCGTGGCTGGGGAGCTTACCTGGATTGGGTTGACGCGCCGTTCACGCCGTCGCCTCGCCCGCTCGACGCTCATTTCCAAGTGCACTTTGCGTTCGCCGGGGCGGTTTCGCCAATTGTCGCGCTGCGTCTTGTGGAGACGGAGCTCGCGTTCCGACTCGACCAAGAAGTCGAATGGGACCCGGAGGCGCCCGTTCTCGAGAGCGATCCGCGCACGCCCTTCGCGGAGGATTGGCTCGACGAGATGTCTTCTCTCGGTGACGCGCGCGGAAACCAGCTCGCGAGTTCGCACATCTCCTGGCTCCGCACAACGGCACGGCGGCTGCGTCGCCGCATCGAGCGCACGGGCGCAGTCTGGCCGGATCCGGCATGGGAGAGGCTGCGCGGCGAGGATGCGGTCAATTCACTCGACAACTATGTGTAAAGTGCCTATCTCAGGGGTGTGCTGACCGCCAGCATCGCACCGCCAGTCGACAACCAGGAGTGATCGTGCCCAGACCGAACATCATCTTCATCATGTCGGACGACCATGCCGCGCATGCCATCTCGGCATACGGCAGCCGGGTCAACCACACGCCGCATCTCGACCGGATCGCCGATGAGGGCGCGCGGATGGACGCCGTGTTCTGTACGAACTCGATCTGCAGCCCGTCGCGCGCGAGCGTCCTGACGGGCACGTACAGTCACGTCAACGGCGTCTCGTCGATCTGGACCGAGCTGGACTATCGTGTGCCGACCTTCATCGACGCGTTGCACGATCGCGGCTATCGGACGGGCATGTTCGGCAAGTGGCACCTCGGCGAGCACGGTGTGTCGCGGCCGCGGGGCTTCGACGCATGGAAGATCTTCCCCGGTCAGGGGGACTACATCGATCCGGAGATGATCGACGAGAACGGCAGCCACACCGTCACGGGATATGCCACGAACATCGTCACCGACCTCGCTCTGGACTGGATCGACGAGGACAGCGACAAGCCTTTCGTCGCGATGGTGCACCACAAGGCGCCGCACCGTCCGTGGATCCCCGACGAGAAGCACACGCACCTCTACGCGGACGGGAACATCCCGGAGCCCGAGACATTCTTCGATGACTACGCCACGCGCAGCAAGGCAGTCCAGAACGTGCGCATGACGCTCGCCGACGATATGGGATCCGAGGATCTCAAGCAGGACGTGCCCGAGCATCTCCGCGGCGACGAGAAGCGTCGCGAGCGCATGAGCTGGAAGTACCAGATCTACATGCGGGACTACCTGCAGACCGTGCAGTCGATCGACGACAACGTCGGACGCATCCTCGATCGTCTTGATGAGAAGGGGATCGCCGACAACACGCTGGTCGTCTACACCTCAGACCAGGGCTTCTTCCTCGGGGATCACGGGTGGTTCGACAAGCGGCTGATGTTCGATCAGTCGCTGCAGATGCCGATGCTGATCCGTTGGCCGGCCGAGATCGCGCCCGGCTCACGCTGCCAGGCGGTCATCACCAACGTGGACTTTGCGGCAACCTTCCTCGACGTCGCGGGGTTCGACGCCGCCGAGGTGCTCCCGACCTCGCAGGGCCGCAGCTTTCGCCCGTTGCTTCGGGGCGAAGAAGTCGAAGACTGGCCGGACGCGGCGTACTACCGGTACTGGGAGCACGACGACCCGATCCACGGCGCGCCCGCGCACTATGGCATCCGCACCAAGGATTACAAGCTGATCTACTACTACGGCGCCGGGCTCGACGTGCCTGGTGCATCGCGCGAGGTCTACGAACCCGAATGGGAGCTGTACGACCTGAATGCCGATCCGACAGAGGTCGACAACGTGGCCGCCGATCCGGCGTACGCGTCGATCAAGGCCGAACTCGAGACGAAGCTGGCCCAGTATCAGGAGCGATACGG
>DWXU01000019.1:0-4513 GCA_019119065.1 Candidatus Microbacterium pullistercoris
TTCTTCGAGGAGAACGGCTACGAGGTCCCCACCACATGGGAGGGCTACGCCGATCTCGCGGTGACGATCGCGGAGGAGCACCCCGGCAAGATCTCGGGAATGCTCGGCGACGCCTACGCCGTCAACCGCTACCTGCAGGCGGCGAACTGCCCGACCAACGAGCGCGTCAGCGAGACTGAGGCGCGCATCGACCTCTCGGCCGAGGGCTGCGGCAAAATGGTCGACCTGCTGAGCCAGATGCAGGAGGCGGACGCGCTGTCGAACCAGGGCATCTTCGACGGTGACGCCGCCGAGGCCGGCCAGAACATGGTCATGAGCCCGGGCGCCGCCTGGTGGGGCAACTACCTCTACCGCGACACGTGGGGCGTCGAGGCCGGGCGTATCAGCGCGACGACGCCGCTCGCCTGGGAGGGTGACTCGGAGCCGACCACCGGCAACGAGGGCGGCGGTCTCTGGGGCCTGTCGTCGCACATCACGGGCGAGCAGCTCGAGAACGCGATCACGTTCCTCGAGTTCGTCGCGACGGATCCAGCGTGGCAGGTCGAGCTGTCGACCGGTCTGCCGGGCTACGGTCCCGTCCAGGATGCGTGGCTCGAACAGGTCGCCACAGACGACTACTTCGCCGACATCGAGGGAAGCCAGACGGCCTTCAAGGAATCGCTGGGGTACGTCGCGCCGTACGACTACATGATGTACGACACCGGATCCGTGTGGACCCAGACCGTGCCCCCGACGCTGATCGACGGCGGCAGCATTGAGGATGCGATCGCCGCCTTCGGTGAGGAGCTGACCAACCAGGCCGAGTCTGTCGGCTACACCATCACGCAGTAAGGCGGATATGTCGCACACCACGACCGTGCTGACGGGGAAGAGTCGCGCCCCGTTCGGCCCGATGCGCACCCGGCGCGCCGAAGCTCTCGGCGCCTGGACGCTGCTCGTGCCGTACACGCTGCTCTTCCTCGTCGGCGCCGCGATCCCGATCGGCTATGCCTTCGTCACCGCGTTGCAGAAGGCGCCGACGCCCGTCGACCCGACGGGCGGCTTCGGCGGCCTGCAGTCGTTCGTGACGGTGTTCACCGATCACCGGTTCTGGAACACGTTCCAGAACATCTTCGTGGTGATGATCATCTGGCTGCCGATCATGGTGCTCGGCATCGTGGGGCTCGCGCTGCTCCTGCACGCGAGCCCCAGCCGCTTCGGCGGGGCGATGCGGTTCATCTACTACATCCCCGGCGCGCTCGGCGGCATCGCCAACTTCGTGCTGTGGGTGTACCTGATCGACCCGCAGCGCTCGCCGATCGCGTTCCTCTGGCAGGGCATGGGGGCGAACTCTTTTAAAGAGGTGATCACGGCGGGCAACATGCCGGGGATCCTCACCGCGATGCTCTTCTTCCAGGGCGTCGGCACCTGGATCATCGTGGTCAACGGAGGGCTCAACGGCATCTCCGAGGAGGTGCTGGAGGCGGCCAGGCTCGACGGCGCGAACGCGTGGCAGCTCGCGTGGAACGTCAAGCTGCCGATCATCCGCCCGTGGATCGGATACGCCGCGCTCATGAACGTCGCGTACGGTTTCCAGCTGTTCCTCGAGCCGTACCTTCTGCGGCAGATCTCGTCCGGCGCCGTCTCCCCGGAGTGGGCGCCGACGCAGCTCGGATACGCGTTCGCGTTCACCAACCGCGACTTCCCCGCTGCCGCTGCGATGTCGATCGTGCTGCTCGCGATCACCCTCGCCATCGGATGGGTCATCGTGCGCAAGAGCGGCATGTTCGGTGACGAGAAGGAGACCGCATGAGCGCCCCCGCCTACAAGGGATCGGCCTCCGCGACGGCCGGCCGCGTCGGACGCATCGTCACAATGCTCGTGGTTGCGGCCTTCTTCCTGCTCCCGATCCTTGGGTTCATCTCGCTCATCTTCCGCAGCGAGGAGGGGCTCAACTCGGGTGAGGCGGGCCTGTTCGGGCTCGGCGGGATGTCCATCGACAACCTCCTCTACAGCTGGAACGAGCTGTCGAAGTTCGGTCCGGGCGGCGGCGGGGTGTTCCAACGCTGGCTGATGAACTCGATCGCCGTTGGCGTGGGTGGCACGGTGCTCGCGGTCGTCGCCGCGATCCCGGCCGGCTACGCGTTCGCGCGGCTGCGGTTCCGCTTCCGCAAGGCGTTCCTGTTCATCACGCTGCTTGCGATGGTG
This sequence comes from Candidatus Microbacterium pullistercoris, assembly GCA_019119065.1. GTDB lineage: Bacteria > Actinomycetota > Actinomycetes > Actinomycetales > Microbacteriaceae > Microbacterium > Microbacterium pullistercoris. Next base: position 2,188 of record DWXU01000019.1, read on the forward strand.
ATGCCGAACACGGTGCTCGTGATCCCGATCTTCCTCGAGGTCAACGCCATCGGTGCGATCGGCCAGCTGTGGCCGGTCGCGGTCATCATGGGCTTCTATCCGTTCGGTGTGTACCTGGCGTACATCCACTTCATGACGACCATGCCGCACGAGCTCGTCGAGGCGGCGCGCATCGACGGCCTCGGCGAGGTGGCGACGTTCTTCCAGATCGGTGTGCCGCTCGCGAAGCAGGCGATCGCGCTCGTGGCGTTCTTCTCGTTCGTCGCGAACTGGATCAACTTCTTCCTGCCGCTCGCCCTGCTGACCTCGAACCAGCAGAACAAGCTGATCTCGATCGGGATCCAGGAACTGATCGGCGCGAGCCCGATGTTCAACGCGACGGTTGCCGCGGGCCTCGACGTGAAGCTCTACCTGCCGCAGTTGGCGCTCGCGACAGTGGTCTCGATGCTGCCGTTGCTGGCGATGTTCCTCGGAGCGCAGCGGTTCCTGATCAAGGGCCAGACGGTCGGAGCGGTGAAGGGATGATGAGGTCGGAGCGCACGATGCCGGCCGCCTACGACGGCGGTCGGCCCACGGATCCGCGCCCGATCGTGATCGTCGGGGCGGGCGGCATCGTGCGTGATGCGCACCTGCCGGCGTACCGCAAGGCGGGCTTCCCGGTGTGGGGGATCGTCGACATCGCGACGGAGAAGGCCGAGGCGCTCGCCGCCGAGTACGGGATCGAGAACGTGTTCGCCTCGGTGCGCGACGCCGCGACGCACGCGCCCTCGGACGCGGTGTACGACCTCGCGCTCATGCCCGAGCACGTGCCCGACGCGCTCGAGGCGCTGCCGCGCGGGTCCGCCGTGCTGATCCAGAAGCCGCTCGGCCACAGCCTCGAGCAGGGGATCGCGCTGCGTGACGCATGCCGCCGGCGCGACCTCGTCGCAGCGGTCAACACACAGTTGCGGTTCGCGCCGTACATCGCCGAGGCGCGACGGCTGATCGCGGCGGGCGAGATCGGCGAGGTGTACGATTTCGACCTGCGGGTGACGGTGGAGACGCCGTGGCACATGTTCCCGCAGGTGTTCGGGCAGGAACGACTCGAGTTCACGATGCACTCGGTGCACTACATGGACCTCGCCCGCTCGTTCTTCGGAGACCCGGACGGCGTGAGCGCGACGACCGTTCGGCACCCGGAGAAGCCGGACGTCGCGACGACGCGGTCCAGCGTCATCATGCGCTACCGCGACCGACCGCTGCGCGTCGTGATCGGCACGAATCACGACCATGACTTCGGGCCGCGGCATCAGGAGAGCTTCGTCCGCTGGGAAGGGACGCGGGGCGCGATCCGTGCGCGCATGGGGTTGCTCATGGACTACCCTGAAGGTGTTCCCGACGCGCTCGAGATCGCGCGGCACGGCGACCGCGAGTGGACGCCGATTCCGTTCACCGGATCCTGGTTCCCAGACGCCTTCATCGACTCGATGGGCGTGCTGCAGCGGTTCGTCGCGGGGGAGATCCCCGAGCTGCCCACGTCGGTCGACGACGTGCTGCGGACGATGGCGGTCGTCGAGGCCGCCTACCGCTCCGAGGACGTCGAGGGCGTGGCTCCGAACCCCGAGGGGATCGTGTAGCCCGACCGTCCGGGGATCCGTCGGGTGGGGTCGTGTATAGTCTCGCAACGGTGCGTGAATCGTTTCATTAATGTCATGACGAGCACGCGAACTACGCCTCACGACGGAAAGATTTCGGACACACATGGTACGCATCGGTGCGAAGAAGACCACGGGCTGGAAGGCGACGATCGCTGTCGCCATGTCCAATTACATCGAGTCGGGATCGATCATCGCGATCGCGACGTCGATGGTGTTCTGGATGCAGGAGTTCGGATTCGACAGCGCATTCCAGGGCCTGCTTGCGGCGCTGAGCGCGAACGCCTTCGGCGCGGCGATCGGTGCGATCATCGGCGGCCCGCTCTGCGACCGCTACGGCCGCAAGTTCATCTACACCTATGACCTGATCCTCTACATGGTCGGCGTGCTCATCGCGGCATTCGCGATGGACCAGTGGATGCTCCTCGGCGCCTTCATCGTCACGGGTATCGCGGTCGGCGCGGGCGTGCCTGCCTCGTGGACGTACATCGCCGAAGAGGCGCCGAGCGACCGCCGGGCCGCGCACGTCGGCACGGCGCAGCTCGCCTGGTCGGTCGGCCCGGCGATCGGGTTCCTCCTCGCCGCGATCCTCGCCCCGGCGGGCCTCATGGGGTCGCGCCTGATCTTCCTGCACCTGTTCGTCGTCGCGTTCATTACCTGGTGGGTGCGCCGCGGCCTCGAGGAGTCGAAGA
>DWXU01000168.1:0-13363 GCA_019119065.1 Candidatus Microbacterium pullistercoris
CTGAAGGCGACGATGTCGTCGAAGCGCTCCTCGATCTGCTTCTTCGACATGCCGAGGATCGCGGCATTCAGGTAGACGTTCTCGCGACCGCTGAGCTCGGGGTGAAAACCCGCACCGACCTCGATGAGCCCCGCGACCCGCCCCTTCGTGAACACGCGCCCCTCGTCGGGCTCCATGACGCCCGACACCATCTTGAGCGTCGTCGACTTTCCGGATCCGTTGAAGCCGAGCACGGCGACGGACTCGCCCTCGCCGATCTGGAAGCTCACATCCTGGAGAGCTTCGAAGTAGTCGGCGCGCACCTTCTTCCCGCGCGTCCAATTGATGAACCCTTCCTTGAGGGAATGGGTGTTGCGCTTCACGAACCGCTTCGTCACGCCGTCGACGATGATCGCCGGGGTGCGCTCGGAGGTCTGTTGCAGAGTGTCGGTCATCACACGTCCTGAGCGAAGGTGCGTTCGAATCGGCGGAAGGTGAGCTGCCCAATGATGACGAGCACGACCCCGATGGCGATGGCGATAGCGATGTGCGTCCCGAAGTGCGGGGCGAATCCGACCCAGCCGCCTTCGTTCGACGCGGAGTACTCGTCGACCGTCGGAACCCAGAAGCCGAAGTGCATCAGCTCGACCGCGACCGTGATCGGGTTACACAGGTAGAGGAACAGCCAGATGTCGCCGAGGTGTTCCTCGATGAGCTGCCAGGTATAGAGCACGGGAGAGGCCCAGGTCGCCAGCTGGCGGATGACCTCGGCGAAGTTATCGATGTCGCGGAAGCGGACGTTGATGCCCGAGAACAGCAGCCCGAGGCCGAAGGCCACCAGCGCGATGATGGCGAGTCCGAGCAGGATCGCTCCCGCGCCCGCGACGGTCGGAACCCACCCGTAGACCAGCGCGACGACGATCAGGATCGCCAGCTGCGGGAGGAAGTGGATGAACGCGCCCGCGATCGCCGCGATCGGGAACAGCTCCCGCGGCAGATAGATCTTCTTCACGAGCGCCTTGTTGCCGACGACCGATCCCGTCGCGTTGCCGAACCCCTCGTTGAAGAACTGCACGGTGATGAAGCCGGAGAACAGGTACAGCGGGAAGTTGTCGACGCCACGGTCCATCCCGAAGATGAACCCCATCACCAGGTAATAGATGAAGAACTGGATGAGCGGCTTGACGTACGACCAGGTCCATCCGAGCGTGGAGTTACGGTACCGCGTCGCCGTGCCCTTGCGGATCAGCAGCGACAGCAGGTAACGCCACCGGACGACATCGCGCAGGCCCCGCCCGCGCCCCGGAACGTCGTACTGAGACAGGTCGATGTTCGTCACAGGAGCGCGCCTCGCAGGGGTCGAACGCAGAAGGTCACACTGGATCCTATCGCCCGCGCGCAGGCGATTCTGAGAACCCTCACTCGACGGGTTCCTCGGTCTCGTCCGTCGGGTGGAGTGCCTCGTCGATCAGTTGCTGGATCGCGGCCGCGTCGGGCCAGTCCTGATCGACGCCGCTGTCGGGGTTGAGCTCGATCGACGTCATCTCCTGCGAGCGCGAATCGACCGCGAGCTCGACGAAGGTGGAGACGAGGCCCTGCGGCACGTCGGTCGTGATCACGTCGTCGCCGGCACGCGCCACCTCCTGGAAGCGCGCGAGGACGTTCTGCGGCGTCATCTGGCTGATGACCGCCTCCTGCAGCTCGCGCTGGCGCTGCATGCGGTCCCAGTCGCTCGTCGTGTAGCGGGAGCGCGCGTACCAGAGCGCCGTCTCGCCGCTCATGTGCTGGTCGCCCTCTTCGATCCACCCCGTCGCCCACTCGCTCGCGGGCTGGCCCTCGTAGGCCGGTCCCGGCCCCTCGGGCAACCTCTCGTCGACCGTGATGTCGACACCGCCGAGCGCATCGATGAGCGCCTCGAATCCGTGCATGTCGATCGAGACGTAGTACGGGATCTCGATTCCGAGCAGGCCTTCCGCGGCGTCCTTCGTCGCCTCGATCGCGGGCGTCGACGCGTTCGCGCCGGCGTCGGGGTAGAGCCCCTCCCCCGAGTCCTCGCGGCAGAACTCCACCGCGTTCGTCAGCTGGTTGAGGCCGCTGCTCCACCCGCACGATGGGTCGGCGTGCCCCTCGAAGTAGTTCGGGTAGAGCTCGCGCATCGGGCTGCCGTCGCTGAATGGGAAGTGCTGCAGGTCGCGGGGAATGCCGGTGATCGTCATCCGCCCGGTCTCGGCGTCCATCGAGATCACCGAGATGCTGTCGTAACGGACCGAGTCGCGGCCCTCGGCCGAGTCGGCACCGAGCAGCAGCACGTTGTAGTACCCGTCACTCGCCGGCACGACGGGGCCCGACGAGTGGAAGATGGATCCGAGAGTGCCGCCCGCCGCGAAGAGCCGCGGAGCCGCGAGCGCGCCCGTCGCCCCCTGCAGGAGCATCAGCACGATCGCGAGCAGCGCGATCAGGAACCGCTGCGGTGTGCGCGTCTTGACGAGCCGCACGAGGCGGAGCGTGTCGATCGACAGGATGACCCACAGGATCGCGTACGCCGCCACGACGACCGCCAAGGCGATGAGCACGTACGGCCGTAGCACGAGATCGGCGACCGCCTCGCGCCACAGCAGTGCGCCGAGCGCCGCGATGACGATCAGGAGCCACATGACGAGCGTCGAGGCGAGGCCGAGCTTGGCGAACCGCCTACTGCCGGCGAGCGACTGCGCGGAGCCGGGAATCAGGAACCCGAGGATCACGAGCCACCATCCGCGGCGCGTCATCATCGCCGCGTTGCGGGCGTCGGGCGTGCGCAGCGGGGTCTCGTTGATGACCGGGCCGCGCGGCACCGCCAGGCGTTCGGCGGCAAGGGTCACGACAGGGAGTCCTTCAGCCGCTGATTCTTCTCCTCGACCTGCGACTCGAGCCGGTCTGCATACTGCTCGACGCGTTCCGCGACGTCGGGATCCGCGGAGCCGATGATGCGCGCGGCGAGAAGTCCGGCGTTGGTCGCGCCGCCGATCGACACGGTTGCGACGGGGATGCCCGCGGGCATCTGCACGATCGAGAGCAGTGAATCGAGGCCGTCGAGCGTCTTGAGCGGCACGGGAACGCCGATGACCGGCAGCGGCGTCAGCGAGGCGAGCATGCCGGGCAGGTGCGCCGCTCCCCCGGCGCCCGCGATGATCGCCTTCAGACCGCGTCCACGCGCCTCGCGTCCGTAGCTGACGAGCTTGTCCGGGGTGCGATGGGCCGAGACGACCTCGACCTCGTGCGCGATGCCGAACTCGGTCAGCGCCGCCGACGCGTCCTGCATGACACGCCAGTCAGAATCAGAGCCCATCACGACGCCGACGAGGGGGGATCCAGAGTTGGGAAGCACCCTACGAGAGTAGAGGCTCGACTTGCGGCTGGCTGAGTGCCTCGCCTGAGTCAGCTCAAGAAGTGGCGCCGCCGGCCTACTCGAAGCCCTTGGCGGCTGCGCGGGCGATGTAGGCCGCCTCGTCGATGTCGTCGCTCGTGGCGTTGACGTGGCCGACCTTGCGGCCGGGGCGCGATGCCTTCCCGTAGGTGTGGATCTTCGCCTGTGGGTACGCCGCCATCACGGACGGGAAGCGCTCGTCGATGTCGACGCCGTCGGGGCCGCCGAGGATGTTGATCATGCACGTCGCGTCGACGAGCGGCTCGGCGGATCCGAGCGGCAGGTCGAGCGCCGCCCGCAGGTGCTGCTCGAACTGGCTCGTGATCGCGCCGTCCTGCGTCCAGTGCCCGCTGTTGTGGGGGCGCATGGCGAGTTCATTGACGAGGAGACGCTCGTCCGTAGTCTCGAACAGCTCCACCGCGAGCATCCCGGTCACGCCGAGGCCGTTCGCGATCTCGGTCCCGATGCGCGCCGCGATCTCGATGATGCGCTCCCCCGCGCGGGGGGCGGGAGCGAACACCTCGGCGCATACGCCGTCCCGCTGCACGGTTTCGACGACCGGATACGGCACCATCTCGCCGCTCGGTCGGCGCGCGACCTGCTGGGCGAGCTCGCGCGAGAAGTCGACGAGCTCTTCCACGAGGATCCGCTCGCCCGCGAACGCCTTGAACCAGTCGTCCGCCTCATCCGCGGCCCGGACGACGCGTACGCCCTTGCCGTCGTACCCGCCGCGCGGAGTCTTCACGACGGCCCGGCCGCCGTGGTCGTCGATGAACGCCTGCAGCTCCGCGTGCGTCGCGACGCCGGCCCAGTCGGGCTGCGGCGCGCCGATCTCGGCGAGTCGTGCGCGCATGGCGAGCTTGTCCTGCGCGAACTGCAGCGCGTCAGGCCCCGGGTGCACGGCGGTGCCGTCGGCGACGAGGGCGCGCAGCACCTCCTGCGGCACGTGCTCGTGGTCGAAGGTGACGACGTCCACGTCCGCCGCGAACGCGCGCACCGTCTCGAGGTCGCGATAATCGCCGACCGCGGTCGCGGCGAGCGCCGCCGACATGCCCTCTTGCTCGGCAAGCACACGGATCTCGATGCCGAGCTCCGTCGCCGGAGCGATCATCATCCGGGCGAGCTGCCCACCGCCGATTACGCCGACACGCTTCGTCATGCGCCCATTGTCTCAGGTCGACGGCTGCTCGAGATACGGGTCGGCCGCGAGCTGCTGCGCCTGCCGGTGCGCGAGGATCTGACAGATCTCGATCTGGTCGCTGAGCGTCTCGCGCACGAGCTTCGGGTTGCGCACGCCGCGCAGCTCGATCGTCGATCCGGCCCACGTCAGTCGCAGCGTTCCCGTTCCGAACGCGCCCTGCATCGGCCCGCGCAGCAGCTCGACGCCGTACCCCGTCGCGTGCAGGAACTCGCGTCGGCGCCGCAGGAGGAGCCCGTGCCGCGCGATGACGCGGCGGGTCGTGACGATGTAGCTGCGCGAGATCCACGTCCACCACGGCAGCAGGACGCCGAAGACGACGACGGCCGCCGCCGCGGTGAGGAGCATCCAGTCCTCGAACGGATCCGGCAGATTCGTCAGGAAGTAGCCGGTCGCGCCGGCGACGGCGATGAGCAGGATCGCCGGCCAGACGAGCCACCCGGCGCCGCGACGGAATGTCGCGATGCGAAGCTCCTGCTGATCAGCCATGGCTCCATTGTGTCCCGGCGACGGCGCCGCGGCGCGTCGGCGCGCGGTACCCGCCGCAGAGCGACCGTGCGTCCGAGCCGAGGACTTATCGCGCGGATCCGGCAGTTTCTCGGGAGAATCTCCTCCGCTCGGATGGATGCCCGATGGACTCGCTCGCGTCAGTGATCGGTCGGGGCAGGCCGGAGATGCACGACGTCCCCAGCGGAGACGGCGTGCCGCGATGCGCCGTCGATCACGAGGCGACCGTACTCGTCGAGGTCGATCGCGCGGCCCGTGAGACGAGAACCGTCGGGAAGGTGCGCCGTCACACGGTGTCCCACCGTCACGCACGCTTCGCGCACGAGCGTGCGCACGGATCCGCGTTCGACGAGCGTCGTCAGCTCGCTGAGGCGCCGCAGGTAGTCCGCGAGGAGTCGATCCTCATCGACATCGGCGCCTTCATTGGCGAACGACGTGGCGGTGTCGGTGGGCAGTTCCTCGACCGTCATCCGGGTGTTCACCCCGCTGCCGACGACGACCGTGTCCTCCGTCGCGACCTCGGCGAGGATCCCGCAGATCTTGCGTTCGCCGACGAGCACGTCGTTCGGCCACTTCACCATCGCTCCGTGGATCTGACACGACACCGCCTCCGCCATCGCGACGCCCGCGAGCAGCGGGATCCAGCCACGCCGCTCCGCTGGCACCGCGTCGATGCGCAGCACGACCGACACCGCGAGCGCCGCGCCAGCGGGGGCCACCCAACGGCGATCGAGACGTCCGCGTCCGCCGCGCTGGTCGCGCGTCAGGAGCGCGCCGAGGTGGGGCCACCGCTCCCCCTGACGGATCCGCGCGAGCAGATCGGCGTTGGTGGATCCGGTGTGCTCCACGTCGACGAGGCGAGGAGACACGGCTTCGGCGAGCGACCACATGCGCTCGATCCTACGCACGCCGGGGCGATGGCTTTCCTCCGCGCAGGGTCCGCTCACCCGGCGAAGCCACCCCAGGGGCGGCGGTCGTAGCGCCGCAGACGGCGCGACGTCGTCCAGGCCCGATTCGCCGGTCGGTCGTCGACGGTCGCCGTGGCCGCCTCCTGCGCAGCGGCCTCGGTCACGACGGCGAGCACGGCCGCGAGCTCCTCGTCCGTGGGGTTGCCTCGCGTCACGCGCAGGTCGGGCTGATCGGTCACAGCGGGATGTTCCCGTGCTTCTTGGGCGGCAACTCGGCGCGCTTGCGACGCAGCGCGCGCAGCGCCTTCGCGATCATGACGCGCGTGTGGGCTGGCTCGATCACGCCGTCGAGCTCGCCGCGCTCAGCCGCGAGGAACGGCGAGGCCACCGAATAAGTGTACTCGTCGGCGAGGCGTGTGCGCACCGCGGCGACGTCTTCGCCGTTCTCCTCGGCCTTCTTGATCTCACCACGGTAGAGGATGTTCACCGCTCCCTGGCCGCCCATCACGGCGATCTCGGCGGTCGGCCAGGCGAGGTTGACGTCGGCACCGAGCTGCTTCGAGCCCATAACGATGTACGCGCCACCGTAGGCCTTGCGCAGGATCACCGTGACGAGCGGCACGGTCGCCTCGGCGTACGCGTACAGCAGCTTCGCGCCGCGTCGGATCACGCCCGTCCACTCCTGGTCGGTGCCCGGCAGGTACCCCGGTACGTCGACGAGAGTCACGACGGGGACCGAGAACGCGTCACAGAACCGCATGAAGCGGGCAGCCTTCTCGCCGGCCTCGATGTTGAGCGTTCCGGCCATCTGCTGCGGCTGGTTGGCGATGATCCCGACCGAGCGTCCCTCGATGCGCGCGAACCCGACGACGATGTTCGGGGCAAACAGCGGCTGCACCTCGAGGAACTCGCCCTGGTCGGCGATCACGGCGATCACTTCGTGGATGTCGTACGGCTGGTTCGGCGAGTCCGGGATGATCGTGTTCAGACGCTGATCGAGGTCGCTCGTCTCGAACTCGAAGTCCGAGGTGTAGTCCGGCAGGTCCGCCATGTTGTTGTCGGGCAGGTAGCCGAGCAGTGATCGCGCGTAGTCGAGCGCGTCCTCTTCGTCGTCCGCGAGGTAGTGGGCGACGCCGGAGCGGGTGTTGTGCGTGTGCGCACCGCCGAGCTCCTCCATGCCGACGTCTTCGCCGGTGACGGTCTTGATGACGTCCGGCCCCGTGACGAACATCTGGCTCGTCCCATCGACCATGATGACGAAGTCGGTCAGCGCCGGCGAGTACACGGCACCGCCCGCCGCGGGGCCCATCACGATCGAGATCTGCGGGATCACGCCGGACGCGCGTGTGTTCAGGCGGAAAATCTCCGCGTACTTGCCGAGCGCGAGCACGCCCTCCTGGATCCGCGCGCCGCCCGAGTCGAGGATCCCGATGATGGGCATGCCGTTCTGCAGCGCGAACTTCATGACCTTGACGATCTTGTCGCCGGCCACCTCGCCGAGGGATCCGCCGAACGTCGAGAAGTCCTGCGAGTACACGGCGACGACGCGCCCGTGGATTGTGCCGACGCCGGTCACGACGGAGTCGCCGTACGGACGCGAGCGGTCCATGCCGAACGACGACGTGCGATGACGCACGTACTCGTCGAGTTCCACGAAGCTGCCGGGATCCATGAGCTGCTCCACGCGCTCCCTGGCGGTCTGCTTGCCCTTGGCGTGCTGCTTCGTCGCGGCCACGTTCTCGGGCTCGACGACGGCCTCGTGGTAGCGGTTTCGCAGGTCCTGGATCTTGCCCGCGGTGGTCGAGATGTCCGGTTCGGTCACGGATTCCACCCTAATCACGCGGCCCGTCTGACCGTTGGCTCACGTGCACAACGCATCGGCGCGTCGCGTGTGCGATCTCCACATGGCGCCCGCACGTTGTCCCCCAAAGAGCCGACTGCCGAGGCGGCCTGCCGACAACTAGCGTGAGTCTCGAGCGATCGCGCTCGCTGTCTCGTCCGCTACAGGGTAGGCGCACGAGGACGGCTCGCAGAATCGGTTTTCGGGTGACCGCACTGCGTAGTTGACCCGGGGCGGGCTCTCCGCCCCGGGTCTTTTCTCGTCCGGGTTCGTCACCCGCGCGGGATCTCGGTCCAGAGATCCACGTCGCCGTCCGCCGTGCGCCCCGCGACCGTCACCGCGGTGTCCTCGAGCCGCGACGTGCGCACGATGATGTGCGCCGCGCGGGTTTCGGACAGCGTCGCCGCGAGCTGCTCCCGCACGCGGCCGACCGCGGCGGGCTCGAGGTCATCGAGCCCGCCCTCGTCGAACAGCGTCACCGTGCTTCCGTCCATCCGTCGCTGCTGGAGCGCGGCGCGCACGCGCGCGTCGAGGAGACGGGCCGCCCGCAGCTCGTCACGCAGCGTCGCCTCGGCGATCACCGCGTCCCCCCGCTCGTGGTCGGTCAGGTGCCCCGCAGCCTCGATGACCCGCGTGAGCACCGGCCCGGCGACGGCGAGCGCGACGCGCACGCGCTCCCGGCGCTCGCGCCCGCGCGACTCCTGCGCGCGACGCCACGAGGCCGACTCCTGCTGGAGCGTGGCCAACCGCGCCGTGTCGCGATACGCCTGATCGGTGAACAGCACGACGAGCTGCGCGACCGCGACCCAGAGCAGCGACCCGAGAAGACCCGCGACGAAGCTCGTCGCGATGCTCCCGAACACGACCATCGTCGCGACGGAGAACACGGCGATGCCGGCCCACGCCGCGATCGGTCGGCGCCGCGCGCAGACGATCGTGAACACGACGCCGCCGGCTCCCACGAACCACGTCGCGTTCGGCGCCGACACGCCATCGGTCCCGACCATCCCCGCCGTCGCGATCACGGGGAGCGTCGTCGCGGCCGCACTCGCGACAATGGCGGCCCACCGGGGCATGCGCTCCGGGTGAGACGTGCCCGGAGCGACGCGTCCGGGCACGAGGAGCGCCACGGCCGTGGCGGCGACGAATATCCCCACGGCGCCCACGCGCACGACCAGCGCCGTCTGAGCATCCGGCGCGATCGCGCCGCGGATCGCGAAGTAGGCCGCCAGCACGACGGCCAGCAGCGACAGGACGGCGCGAGCCCGCATCTAGGACGTCTCCCGGTAGATGAGTGAGACGCGGGTACCAGCGCGCGACGAGTCGATCTCGGCGCGCGCACCCGCCGCGGCCACGCGCGCGATGATCGAGCCGCGGATGCCGAGCCGGTCGGCGCTGATCGCGTCGACGTCGAACCCGTCGCCGGCGTCGCGCACGTCGATCCGGACGCCCGGTTCGAGCGTCGCGACCTCGACGGCGAGGCCGGCGCCCGCCGCGTGTTCGAGCGCGTTCGCCACCGCCTGCGTGGCGGCGAGCACGAGGGCGCGCGCGGCGCGCGCCGGCACTTCCTCACGGGCGCGGTCCGGGAGCGCGATGTCGATTTCGGCGCCGAGCTGGGCGACTGACTCGCGCAGCTCGTGGGTGAGCCGCGCGACCGTCACGGGCTGATTCGTGCCGACGACCATCTCGTCATCCGCGTTGGCGAGCCGACCGAGCGCGTCCCGCGCCATCGACACCGCGAGCTCGCGCTCGCGCTCCGTCCGCGCCCGCGCCGCCGCGATGAGCGCCGCGAGAACGCTGTCGTGCATGAGCGAGGCCACCTCGACGCGCTCGCGCTCGGCGGACTCGAGGCCCGTCGCGTCCGAGTACGCTGTCACCGCCTCCGCCCGCGCCGCGTCGACGCTGGACGCGATGCCGCGCAGCGCCCAGGCCACGACGACGTAGGCGACACCGAGCAGCAGGGCGATCGACACGTCGTAGAGCACCTGCTCCCAGAACGCCGGTGCGCCGCCGCCGTGCACGAGGCGCGCCGTGGCGAACAGCGTCGGCACGCCGATCGCGAACGCCAACTGCGCCGCGACGGGGAACGCGATGATCGCGCCGACCGGAGCGACTCCGAGGAGGAAGTACGGCCACGGCTCCGCGGCTGGCGTGACGTCCGCGATCTCGGCCTGCACGAACCAGACGACCAGCGACGCCGTGAAAACGCACGCGAATGCTCCGCTGGCGAGCCGGGGCGCGCGCCCCAGCAGGCAGGCGAGCACCATCCAGGCGAGGACGGCGAAGACCGTGGCGATCATCGGCCACCATGTCGCGCTGACGGTCGGATCGTGCAGCGTGAAGATCGCCGCCTGCGTGCCGATGACAGCGGTGCCAACGGCGACGATCACCTGGATAGCACGCTCGATGCGGCGTCCGGTGTAGCCGTGGGGCGCGCTCGGCGGCGCCGGGCGCCGCGAGAGCTCACCCCACGCGCGATCGATCGTCGCCGCCGAGGCGGACGGCATCAGGCTGTCAGGCACGATGCGTGTCCGGAGACGACATGATGCCGTCCTCGATCGCACGCCGAAGAAGATCGACCTTGGTGGGCGCGGGCCGCCCGACCCCGACGTATTTGCCACGGATCCGCGCGATGTTCTCCTTCGCCGTCGAGAAGGCGATGCCGAGCCGGTCGGCGACCGCTTTCAGCGGCAGCCCCGCGGCGTAGAGCCGGAGCACCTCGCGCTCGCGGGTCGACAGCTGTGCGTCCGCGAAGGCCCGGTCGCTCTCGACGACGGCGGCCCATTCGACGTTGTCGAGCGGTTCGCCAGCCGCGACAGTGCGCACCGCTTGGACGACCTCCTCCAGGGGCGACGCCTTGCTGACGACGCCGACGGCGCCCGTGGCGAGCGCCTCTCGCACGCTCGCCGGGCGATCGGCGACCGAGTGGACGATGACGGCCGACTCCCCCGCGAGACTCGAGACGTTCTCCGCGACCGTCGTGCCGTCGCCGAGCGTCAGGTCGAGCAGGACGATGTCGGCGGGCACCGCGTTCGCGTCGCGCAGGCTGCGCCGATACTCGCCCACCGTGGGTCCGCTGAACGCGATCGAGACGCCGTCGTCCACGAGCACCGCGTGCAGCCCGAGGCGCACGGATTCGTGATCGTCGATGAGCGCGACCGTGGTCATGTCGATCAGGATATCGACAGAACGGCGACGGCCTCGACGTGATGCGAGTTCGGGAACAGATCGAAGGCGCGAAGCGCGTCGACGTCGTACCCGAGCCGGCGGAATGTCCCGACGTCGCGCGCGAGCGCGACCGGATCACAGGCGACGTAGACGACCGCCCGCGGTGCCAGCTGCGCGATGGCATGTACGACGCGTTCGCCGGCACCCGCGCGAGGTGGATCAAGCAGCACGATGCCGCGGGCGAGGTCGTCCTCAGGCGCAAGGCCGGCGACGAAACGCTCGACTCGCGCGGTGACGGCGCGGACGGGCAGATCGGCGAGGTTCTGCCGGGCGTGGCGTGTGGCGCCCGGCGCCGACTCGACCGTCGTGACGCGGGCCTTCTCGCCATGCCCGGCGAGCGCCGCTGAGAACAGGCCGACGCCGCCGTAGAGGTCGAGGTGATGGGCTCCGGTATCCACCGTGAGGCGCGTGAGGGCGTCGCGCACGGCGCCGTCCAGCACGGTCGCGGCGCCACGATGCACTTGCCAGAACCCGCCCGCGTCAACGCGGAAGATGCGATCGGCCACGCGCTCAGTCACGACCTCGGGTCGCTCGCGGCGCCGGGCACGGGCATCCGGGCGGCGCAGGATGCGCACCCTCCCGTCGGCAGGCTGGACGAGATCGATCCGCCCCGGCTGTTCCCGGCCGAGCGCGAGCGCCGCGTCGGCGACCTCGGCGGTGGCGAGGGGGTAATCGGCGACATCGATGACGTCGTGGCTGCGGGCCGCGAACGGACCGACCCGCCCGTCCGCGTCGACATGCAGGCCGACGCGGGTGCGCCACCGGGTGCCGTCCGCGGTCTCATCGGGCCCCGCTGGCTCGACGAGAGTCGACACGGCGCCGCCCGCGAACCGGTCGAAAGCTTCCTCGATCACGCGGCGTTTGAGCTCACGCTGCGCTGCGAGCGCGATGTGCCCGAAATCAGCGCCGCCGGGGCGCGCCGCCGGCGACCGCGAGACGTCGGCCTCGCGCCACACATGCGGAATGCGATCCTCCGACGCGTCGAGCACGTCGAGCGTCTCGGCGCGGGCGAACGAGCGACGCACGTCCGTCACGCGCGCCTGGATCCGCTCGCCCGGCAGCGCGTCCGGCGTGAAGACGACGAGACCGCTCTCCCCGTGCCGCGAGACGAAGACGCCGCCATGCGCGATGCCCGACACCTCGAGTTCGAGCACATCCCCCGTCTGCATCCGGCCATCCTCCCACGCCGAGTCCACAAGTCTCCGGCACGTCCGCAGCTGTTCGCTGCGGACGTGCCGGAGACTTGTGGACATGCTCCAGGTGTGTCTCGCGTCGACGTCCCCCGCCCGGCTCATGCTCATGCGGCAGGTGGGGATCGAACCACGCCTCGAGGCGCCCGACGTCGACGAGGACGCCGTCATCGCCGCCCTCGAGCGCGAGCTGTCACCGGCGGAGCACGTCCTGCTGCTGGCCACGCACAAGGCCGACGACGTCGCGTCACGACTGGCGCGCGAGGGCTTCGAGGGCATCGTCATCGGCGGAGACTCGATGTTCGAGCTCGACGGCCACGTCTACGGCAAGCCGCACACTCCCGAGCGCGCGACCGACCGCTGGCGGCAGATGCGGGGCATGACCGGCACCCTCCATTCGGGCCAGAGCATCATCCGGATCGCGGGCGGGCAGCTGACCCGTGCCGACGCCGTATCGCAGGCAGACGTGACGTTCGCCTCGGACGTGACCGACAAGGAGATCGCCGCATACGTCGCAACGGGCGAGCCCCTGTCCGTCGCCGGCGCGTTCACCGTGGACAGCCTCGGAGGAGCCTTCATCGAGCGCGTCGACGGCGACCCCTCGACGGTCGTCGGCATGTCTCTGTCGACCGTGCGCCGACTCGTGCGCGATCTCGGGATCGAATGGACCTCCCTCTGGGCGAGGCCGGCCTCGTAGCCATCCGCACACGAAACGCCAGGCATGTTGTGGAGGTCAATCAAATCTCCACGGCCCCCGCTGGATAGGCTCGAATCCATGCCCGCAATCCGCAAGGTGCTCATCGCAAACCGTGGAGAGATCGCCGTCCGCATTATCCGCGCGGCCCGCGACTCCGGAATCGGATCGGTCGCGATCTACGCCGACCAGGACCGAGACGCCCTCCACTCCCGACTCGCCGACGAGGCGTATGCGCTCGGAGGCGCGACGAGCGCCGAGACGTACCTCGCCATCGACAAGATCCTGTCGGTCGCGCGACGCTCGGGTGCCGATGCCGTGCACCCCGGATACGGGTTCCTGGCGGAGAACGCCGACTTCGCGCGCGCCGTCACCGACGCCGGCCTCATCTGGATCGGTCCCGGTCCTGAGGC
>DWXU01000169.1:0-2733 GCA_019119065.1 Candidatus Microbacterium pullistercoris
GAGACGGCGTTCTTCGAGCGCCGCGGATTCACCGAGATCGGCGAGCAGGTCGTCTCACCGGACGTCTACTCGCAGCTCGTCCGCAGCCCCGACGAGGGCATCGCCGAGTTCCTCAATCTCGCCCACGTGAAGCCGAACACGCTCGGCAACACGCGGATGCTTAAACAGCTCCTCTAATCTGGCGACGTGGGAGCGAAGCGGAAGCCGCGCAGGCAGTCGAAAGCCGTCTACCGGCGTCGGCGCCTGTTGCTGCTCATCGTGACCCTCGTCCTCGTGGCGGGTATCGCGATCGGCGCGACCTTCGGGATCCGCTGGCTTGCCGAGGCGAAGCCCTGGGAGAACCTGCCGTTCGTCGGGAACGACCCGGTGGCGGCCGAGACGCCCGATCCCATCCCCACGATCTATCCGACGTCCGCCCCGCAGTCTCCGGGACCGTCCGAGAGCGCGTCTCCCGAGCCCGAGGATCCGGAAGCCTGCGTGCCCGGCGCCCTCGAGGTCACCGCGCACACCGACAAAAGCGAATACAGCGGCGACGAGAAGCCGAAGTTCACCCTCGAGCTGACGAACACGGGCGACGTGGCGTGCATCGTCGACGTCGGCACGCGCGCGCAGCAGTTCACGGTTGCGAGCGGCGTCGACGAGTGGTGGCGCTCCGGCGACTGTCAGCAGGACGCCTCCGAGAACTGGGTCACGATCGATGCGGGCCAGACGGCGAGCACGGATCCGCTGACCTGGGACCGCACGCGCTCGTACCCCGACACGTGCGACGCGTCGGATCGCCCGCCCGCTGCGGGCGGCGGTGCGACCTACTCGCTGACGGTGAAGCTCGGCGAGGTCGCCTCGCAGCCCACGGCGTTCATCCTGCACTGACGCCCGTACGCTGGACGTATGGCGAAGAAGCGAGGCAAGCGGAAGGTCGCGGATCCGAACGAGTTCCGATCCGAGGCGCTCGCGCAGGCACTGGAGAAGCAGGACATGGCCGCGGTCGCGCTCGCACTGCGCAACGGCCGGACCATCGTGCCGCTCATCGCGCCCGGCGCGCGCGACAATCCGCTCGATTCGGGGGAGGTGTGGACGTACCGCGATCCCAAGACGGGCAACGTGGCGCTGCTGCTGTTCAGCGACGCACGCAACAAGCCCGAGAACCTGCCGCCCGCCGTCGCCGCCTACTCGCCGGAGTGGCTCACGTCATTCCTGACCACGTACCGCGACACCATCACGACGGTGTTCCTCGACATCGCCGGCCCCCACCCGATGCAGGCCTCCCCGGGGGAGCTGCTGCTCGCACTCGAGGCGTAGGGACGCTGGGTCGCCAGAGATTACCTTGCGCGGCGTGCCGCGCGGGTAATCTCTGGCGACCCAATGATGTGGCGTCCGCTCAATCCCGGGGATCCGGCGCGGGCGCGCGCACGTCGCGGATCCCGAGCCACGAGACGAGGCCGCCCGCCGCGAGCAGGACCGCGACGACCAGGCACGCGCGATGGAAGCCGTCGAGATCGAGGGATCCGCCGATCACCGTGCCGATCATGGCGACCGCGATGAGGCCGGCGACGCGAGAGATCGCGTTGTTGACGGCGCTGGCGATCCCGCTGCGCTCCGGAGTGATGGCGCCGAGCACGGTCGAGGTGAGCGGCGCCACGGTGACCGACAGCCCGAGCCCGAACAGGATCATGCTCGGCAGCACCTGCCACCAGTAGTCGAAGTCCTCGCTGACGGACAGCAGCAGCGCGGATCCGCCCGCCATCAGCAGCGGACCGACGGTCATGAAGCCGCGCGCACCCCAGCGGCCGGCGAGGGATCCGATGCGCGAGCTCAGCAGGATCATGAGGATCGTGACGGGCAGGCTCGCCAACCCCGCGAGCGTCGCCGACAGACCCGCGCCCTGCTGCAGGTAGATCGCGACGACGAATCCGTTGAGCGAGAGGGCGGCGTAGACGAAGGTCGTCGTGACGTTGCCGGTCCAGAAGTTCCGCACGCGGAACAGGTCGAGAGGAAGGATCGGCGCGCGGACCGTCCGCTGCCGCAGGAGGAAGAGGGTGAACAGGACGGCGCCGCCGATGGCGGTGACGAGGATCCCGGCGTGCGTCCAACCGAGGCGCGGTTGCTCGATGAGGGCGAAGACGACGCCGCCCAGGCCGACGGTGCACAGCAGGGCGCCGATGATGTCGATGCGGGCGTCCGGGCGACGCTGCGGATCCTTCGTGCCGCGCACCAGCCAGAGCGTGATCGCGATCGGGATCACGTTGATGAGGAACGCCAGCCGCCAGCTCGCGAGATCGACGAGGACCCCGCCGAGCAGGGGACCGACGACCATCGCGCCGGTCGTGAATGACGTCCAGGTGCCGATCGCGCGCGCCTGCGCCGGGCCCGAGAACGTCGAGGTGATGAGCGCGAGCGAGCTGGGGACGAGGAACGCGCCCGCCGCGCCTTGCACGAGGCGCGCGATGACGAGCGTGACCGGATCCGGGGCGAACGCGATCGCGACCGACGCGATGCCGAAGCCCACGAGGCCGATCCGCAGCACGAGCGCGCGCCCGAACGCGTCGCTCACGGATCCGGCGAGCAGCATGAGCGCACCGAGCGTGATCAGGTAGCCGTCGACGACCCACTGCTGGGTCGAGAGGCCTCCGCCGAGCTCGCGATCGATCGCGGGCAGCGCGACGTTCACGATCGTCCCGTCGAGGAACGAGACGAACGAGGCGAGGATCGCGACCCAGAGGATCCGCGTCGGAG
>DWXU01000170.1:0-3760 GCA_019119065.1 Candidatus Microbacterium pullistercoris
GGCTCCGCTGGCCCCGAGCGCGGCCACGAGATCTCCCTCCGGCGGAGGATGTGGTGCGCGTCACCGGTCCGTACCGTAACGGGGAGGAGGCGGTGAGCAGATGACCGAAGCGGCCGAGAAGAAGCGCGAACCGAACTGGGGCTCCGGAATGGCCCTCGGCATGGTGTTCGGCGTGGTGATGTCCATCTTGCTCGATAACTGGGCATTCATCGGGATCGGGATCGCGCTGTCGGCCGCCTTCGCCTACGGCATCGGAACGGAGGCATCGGACGACGACACGACGGATCACGCAGACGGTGAGGATCCGGCGGGCGGCGACGTTGACGGCGAGACGACGGGCGGCGGCGACGCGGGCGCGGGCCCCGACGACGCCAATAGCGAGGATCCGACGGAAGAGAACGACAACGATGAAGACAGCGGCCACGCTGCGGGCGGCGCCCCGAGCCCGCCCGGGTCGGGGACGAGCTGACCGGATGGCGTTACCGTGATCGCATGAGCGATCGTCGGCCCGGCAGGCTGAAATGGGGCGTTGTCACGGCCATCAGCCTCGTGGCGGGCGCGCTGGCATGGCTCGTCACGGACAGCATCCTCTGGCTCGGCGTGGGTGTCTCGTTCGCGGTGATGTTCGCCGTGGCGCTGACGTCGCCGCGCGACGACCGCTGACGGTCCGGATCCGCGCCGCGAGTTGCCGACGCCCGCGCGTCGCAAAGCGTGCTCGGTCGGGTCCGCTCGCTCCTGCTCCGGGCCGCGCCCGCTCCCGATGCCGCGCCCGTTCGGATCCGTGTCAGTCGAGCTGCTTCGCGACGAAGCGCGCCAGGTCCTCGAGCTCCTGCGGAGAGACGGCGTGGGACAGCCCGGGATAGATGCGCCCGACGAGGTCGCTGTGCCCCGGCAGCCACTCGGTCGTGTGTTGGATGGCGGCCTGCGGGATGACGGTGTCGGCGGATCCGCGCCCCCAGAACACGGGCGGACGCTGCTCGGCGATCACGTCGTCGCCCGGAAGTGATCCGGCGGCTGCGTACCCGGACAGGTTCGCGACGAAGTCGATCCGCTCGGGCGCGAGGCGCAGCGCCTGCAGGGCGATCGCGCCGCCCTGAGAGAACCCGATCAATCCGACGCGAGTCGGGGAGACGGTGTCCAGCCACTCGAGCAGCCGCGTCGCGCCGTGCGTGATGGCCACCGGATCCCGCGAGTCGAGGGAGTCGATCGCGTACCAGGAGTGGCCGCTCATCGGGAACGGCGGCTCCAGCGGCGCGCGCACGGAGGCATAGACGAAGTCTTCCGGCAGGTGCTCACGGAGCGCGAAGAGATCGCGTTCGTCGGATCCGTATCCGTGCAGGAACACGATGAGGGGATCGTCCCCCGCATCGCGCGACCACAGCACGGCGTCGTTATCGAGAGGCGGCGTCAGCATGGATCCATCATCTCTCAGAAGCGAATCGCGTGTGATGGGAATACCCCTGGGGGGTATGATGTTGGCATCAGTAACGAGAGGAAGTCGCATGGCGGATCACAGCCACCACGGCTACATCGATGGCAAGGACAAGGTGCTCGCGCGCCTGCGCCGGATCGAGGGGCAGGTGCGCGGTCTGCAGCGGATGGTCGATGAGGAGCAGTACTGCATCGACATCCTCACGCAGGTGTCGGCGACGAAGAAGGCGCTCGAGTCGGTCGCGCTCGGTCTGCTCGACGACCACCTCTCGCACTGCGTCGCGGATGCCGTCCGGGAAGGCGGCGACGTGGCGAACGACAAGATCACCGAGGCGTCCGACGCGATCGCGCGCCTCGTCCGCTCATGAGGAGGAATGACATGACCACCAAGACGTATTCCGTCCAGGGAATGACCTGTGGCAACTGCGTGAACCACGTGACCGAGGAGGTCTCGGCGATCACCGGTGTGGAGAAGGTCGACGTCGACCTCACGAGCGGTCGCCTCGAGGTGACGGCACCCGTGATCGACGACGCGGCGGTGAGGGCGGCGGTCAACGAGGCCGGCTATTCCGTCGCCGCGCCGGGCGACCTCGGCCTGAGCCCCGCGTAAGCCTTCAACGAAACGCGGAGATCTCACGTATTGCGGGCCGAATACGCATATCCGCCCGTACTTCGTGAGATCTCCGAGTTTTGCGGCGCCCAATCGAACGAGTGAGGAACCGATGAGCACGACTGAGCTGGACTTCGACATCCAGGGGATGACCTGCGCGTCCTGCGCGAACCGCATCGAGCGGCGGCTCAACAAGCTCGACGGCGTCACGGCGAGCGTGAATTACGCGAGCGAGAAGGCGCACGTCTCATTCCATGAGGCGCATACGCCCGAGGATCTGATCCGAACGGTCGAGCAGGCCGGCTACGGCGCGGCCCTTCCCTCGTCGACATCCGACGACGATCCGGACGCGAGCGACCCGTTGCGCACCCGCTTGATCTGGAGCATCGCGCTCAGCGTGCCCGTGATCCTCGTCGCGATGGTCCCGCCGCTGCAGTTCCCCGCGTGGCAGTGGGTGTCCCTGCTGCTCGCGCTGCCCGTCGTGCTGTGGGGCGGATCCGGGTTCCACCGCGCCGCGTGGACGAATCTCCGCCACGGGGCCGCCACCATGGACACGCTCGTCTCGGTCGGCACGCTCGCCGCCCTGGGGTGGAGCGTGTACGCGCTCGTCTTCGGCACCGCTGGCGAGATCGGCATGACGCACGGGTGGTCGCTGCTCGCGACGCATGCCGACGGGTCCGGATCCATCTACCTCGAGGCCGCCGCGGGCGTGACGACGTTCATCTTGCTCGGGCGCTACATCGAGGCGCGCAGCAAGCGTCGCGCGGGCGACGCCCTGCGCTCGCTGCTGGACCTCGGCGCGAAGGACGTCGCGGTTCGGGGCGACGACGGCGTCGAGCGACGGATCCCCGCGAGCGAGCTGCGCGTCGGCGACGCGTTCATCGTGCGCCCGGGGGAGAAAATCGCCACCGACGGTGAGGTGATCGAGGGAGCCAGTGCCGTCGACGTCTCGATGGTCACGGGTGAGCCGGTGCCCGCCGAAGTCGGGGAGGGATCCGCCGTCACGGGCGGAACGGTCAACGCGAGCGGGCTGCTCGTGGTGCGGGCGACGCGCGTCGGCAAGGACACGCAACTCGCCCAGATGGCGAAGCTCGTCGAGGACGCGCAGGCATCGAAGGCGGAGGCGCAGCGCCTCGCCGACCGGATCTCGGGCATCTTCGTGCCGATCGTGATCGTCATCGCGATCGGCACGCTCGCCACGTGGATCCTCATCGGACAGCCCGTCGCGGCGGCGTTCACGGCGGCCGTCGCGGTGCTGATCATCGCGTGCCCGTGTGCGCTCGGCCTCGCGACGCCGCTCGCGCTGATGATGGGGACGGGAACCGGGGCGAAGCGCGGGATCCTCATCAAGGATGCCGCCGCCCTCGAGCGTGCCCGGCGCATCGACACGATCGTGCTCGACAAGACAGGCACCGTCACTGAAGGGCGGATGACGCTCACTCAGATCATCCCGGCCGCCGGCGAATCGGCAGACGACGTGCTCCGGACCGCGGGCGCGCTCGAGGTCGCTTCAGAGCACCCCATCGCGCGCGCCATCGCCACCGCCGCCGTTGAGTCGCCACACTTTGCAGCTCCGGGCACCCTCCCCGCCGCCATCTCTGGCGACCCACTGGGTAATGGGTCGCCACACATTGCAGCTCCGGGCGCCCCGTCCGCTGCAATCTCTGGCGAGGCATTGGGTGTTGAGTCGCCACACTTTGCAGCTCCGGACACCCTCCC
>DWXU01000171.1:0-22919 GCA_019119065.1 Candidatus Microbacterium pullistercoris
TCGCGGTCCTCATCGCGCTGGCGTACAACGGACCGCTCATCGCTCTCGCGATGCTCGCCGTCGTCCTCCTCGTGCAGCAGCTCGAGAGCCACGTGCTGCAGCCGCTCGTCATGGGGGCGGCGGTCAAGGTCCACCCGCTCGCGGTCGTCCTCGTCGTGCTGGCAGGATCCCTCGCGGGCGGCATCCCCGGAGCGTTGTTCGCGGTGCCGCTCGCGGCGTTCGTGAACGTCGTGGTGATCACGCTGTCGACGGGCTCATGGCGTACGGGAGACGTTCCCGAGAACGACGTGATCTGGCGCACGGAACCGAAATCGATCGGTCGCGCGAGCGACGAGGAGGAATGATGTCGAGGGTTGACGTACCCACGCTGAGCGAGTTCGAGGAGGCCGCAGCCGGCCTTGCGCCGGTGATCGAACGCACTCCGATTCAGCAGTCGCAGCACCTCAGCGACCTGCTCGGCGAGAAGGTCGTGCTCAAGCTCGAGAACCTGCAGCGCACCGGGTCCTTCAAGGTTCGTGGAGCGACGCACCGCCTCTCGCGCCTCACGGCGGAGGAGCGTGCACGCGGCGTGGTCGCCGCGTCGGCCGGCAACCACGCGCAGGGCGTCGCGCTCGCGGCGCGTCAGCTTGGGATCCCCGCCACGATCTACATGCCGCTCGGCGTGCCGGTTCCCAAGCTGCTCGCCACGCGCGGATACGGGGCCGAGGTCGTGCTGGAGGGCGACGCCGTCGACGTCGGCCTGCGGCTCGCCGCAGAGCACGCCGAGCGCGAGGGCGCGGTGCTCATCCACCCGTTCGACCACCGCGACATCGTCGTGGGGCAGGGCACGCTCGGCCTGGAACTCATGGAACAGGTCCCCGACCTCGAGACGATCGTGCTCGGCATCGGCGGCGGCGGGCTGATCGCCGGCGTTGCGGCGGCCGCGAAGGCGAAAGCTCGCGCGATGGCCGCCGGCCGAGAGGTGCACATCATCGGCGTGCAGGCGGAGAATGCCGCGGCGTATCCGATCTCGCTCGAAGCGGGGGAACCGACGCAGGTGACGACGCGTCCGACGATCGCCGACGGGATCATGGTCAACCGCCCCGGCGACGTGCCGTTCGCGCTGATCCGCGACCTCGTCGACGAGGTCGTCACGGTCAGCGACGACGACATCGCGCGTGCATTGCTGGCGCTTCTCGAGCGCGCGAAGCAGGTCGTCGAGCCCGCGGGCGCGGTGGGTGTCGCTGCCATCATGGCCGGCAAGATCCGTGCGCAAGGAACGACGGGGGTGGTCCTCTCAGGCGGCAACATCGATCCATTGCTGATGCAACGCGTCGTCGCACACGGGCTCGCGGCCGCCGGTCGCTACCTCACCGTGCACATCCCGCTGCCGGACCGTCCTGGTCAGCTCGTGCAGGTCTCCGAACTTCTCGCTCAGGCGGGCGCGAACGTCATCGAGGTGATGCACACGCGCCACGGACAGGGCATGCAGATCAGCGAGGTCGTCCTGCAGGTCTCTGTCGAGACGCGCGGTGAAGAGCACCGGCAGCTGGTGCTGGAGTCACTCCGCAGCGGAGGGTTCCGCCCGGAAGTGGTCATGGAGTGACGCGGGTCAGCCCGTGAACGTCTCCACCGCGACGATCTTCACGGGGATCTGCTTGCCCGTCGGCGCCTCGTAGGATCCGGTGTCGCCGACCTTCATGCCGATGATCGCCGCGCCGAGGGGGCTCTGCTCGCTGTAGACGTCGAGGTCGGTGCTGCCGGCGATCTCGCGGCTGCCGAGCAGGAACTTCTCCTCGTCGCCGAAGATCGTCGCGGTGATCACCGTTCCGGAGCGCACGACGCCGTCCGCCTCGGGTGCCTCGCCGATTTCCGCGTCCTTCAGGATCGCGGTCAGCTGGCGAATCCGTGCCTCCTGCTTGCCCTGTTCGTCCTTCGCCGCGTGGTACCCGCCGTTCTCGCGCAGGTCACCCTCATCGCGGGCGGCCTCGATGCGCTTCGCGATCTCCTCGCGACCCACGGTCGAGAGATGCTCGAGCTCAGCGGCGAGCCGATCGTAGGCCTCCTGGGTGAGGAACGTTGCGTTCTCGCTAGACACGATGGTTCTCCTTCAACAGATCCAATGATCCGACGTGGGAATATCCGGGCAAATCTACCGGAGTCGGCAGTTGTTCACGAATCCCGTTGTCGCCAGCCCGACCGTCGGCACCGTGAGCGTGTGGTCGCTCGTCACCGCGCCGCCGGGGATCTCGACGACGTCCCAGCCCACGACCGCGAACGTCTCGTCCATCGCCTCGATGACGCACGCGACGTCGCCATCGTGGCTCGACGTGACGCGGAATGAGACCTCGACCTCGGCGTCGGAGACGACGGTGAATCCGAGATCGTCGACGTCGACATTGCGCGCGGTCGACGTGACCACGCTCCACGCGAGCGCCGTGGCCGCGATGACGCCGAGGACGACGAACGCGATGATCCATGTGCGCGTGGCGCGCCGGGATCCGCGACCGTATCGGTCGTCGAGCTGTTCCTTCGAAGTCACCGAACGTCCTTCTGCAGCGGGGGAATAGGGTGGGGACGTACCAGGTTAGTCGCCTTCGCTGTCGGGAGTCTCACGATGCTCAGCCTCGCCATCGTTCGTATGGGTCTCAAAGAGACGCCCGTTCCGACGCCGACCGTCGATCCGGAGTCGGTGACCCCCGGACCCTATGGCTTTCTCGTGATCGTGCTCCTCGTCGTCGCCGTCGCGCTCCTCGTGATCGACATGATGCGTCGCGTGCGTCGCGTGCGTTATCGGGCCGAGGTCAACGAGATGCTCGACGCCGAGCAGCGCGCGGCAGAGGACGATGCCGGCGGCTCCAACGATGGGTCTGCCGACGGCGACGCGGGGCCTAGAACGTCAGGTTGAACGCCGGGTGAAGCGCGATGAGCAGCGCCGCCGCCCAGTGGCAGAGGAACGCGAGCACCGTGCACACGTGGAAGATCTCGTGGAAGCCGAAGTGGCGCGGTGACGGATTCGGGCGCTTGAGCGCGTAGAAGACCGCGCCGGCCGAGTACAGCAGGCCTCCGACGATCACGAGGATCATCATGGCGACGCTCGCGCGGAACAGGTCCGGCATGTACATCACGGCAGCCCAGCCGAGGGCGAGGTAGATCGCGACGTACAGCCAGCGCGGCGCGCCGATCCACAGCACGCGGAACAGGATCCCGAGGAGTGCTCCGCCCCACACCGCAGCTAGCAGGATCGCGCCCTTCTCGGGCGGCAGTGCGAGCACTCCGATCGGGGTGTAGGTACCCGCGATCAGGATCAGGATGTTGGCGTGGTCGATGCGCTTCAGCACGCCTTTGACGCGCGGACCCCAGCGAAAACGGTGATAGACCGCCGACGTCCCGAACAAGAGCAGCGATGCGACGGTGAAGACGGTCGACGCGAGCTTCGCGGGCGTGCCGTGCGCAAGGGTGATGAGCACGACACCGGCGATCAGCGCGACGGGGGCCGTGCCAGCGTGGATCCACCCGCGCCAGCTCGGCGGTTCTTCGAGCGGCAGCGGTGCGTCGGCCTCGATGAATGGCAGTCGCGGCATGGGGGCCCCCGAGGTCGTCGGGGGGACCGGCTTGTCATGCGTGGCCATTCCGTGATTTTACGCGGGCGAGTATGCCGTCAGCGACACATGCCGACGCAGAACCCGGCCGCGTTCGCGCCGCGGGGTATCGTCGTGACGTGGTCATCAGCTCGCGAGAGAACGAGGGGACAGGTCCCCTCTACCGGCTGTACGCCTCGCGGCTTCGACGCCAGATTGCCGTGGACCGCGTGCCGGATCATGTCGCGATGATGATCGACGGCAATCGCCGCTGGGCACGCCAGCTCGGGTTCGAGTCGCCCGCCGACGGGCATCGCGCCGGCGCCGACAAGATGGTCGAGTTCCTCGGTTGGTGCGACGAGCTCGGCGTCGGCGTCGTCACGCTGTACCTGCTCTCCAACGACAACGTCATCAAGCGTGATCGCGCCGAGCTGCAGGACCTCATCGAGATCATCGCTGATCTGGCCGGACGCCTCGCGCGACGCGGGGACTGGCAGGTCCAGCACGTCGGACGCGAGGACACCCTGCCCGCGAGCCTGCTCGGCGCGCTGCGGGACGCGGCGACCCAGACGGCCGACAACAAGGGCCTGCACGTGAACCTCGCGGTCGGATACGGCGGCCGATACGAGATCGTCGACGCCGTGCGGAAGATCATCCAGAAGCACGACGAGCGCGGCGGAACGCTGGAGGAGCTTGCCGGAAGCCTCACGCCCGAGGTGATCGGCGAGCACCTGTACACCGGTGGGCAGAAGGATCCGGATCTCGTGATCCGTACGTCGGGGGAGCAGCGACTGAGCGACTTCCTCCTCTGGCAGAGCGCCCACAGCGAGTTCTACTTCCTCGAGGCCCTCGGCCCGGACTTGCGCGAAGTCGACTTCCTCCGGGCGGTCCGTGATTTCGGATCCCGCGATCGCCGCTTCGGAAAGTGAACGCGGAGTGAAACTCGCGACGAGGTCCTTCCGAATTACACGGTTGTGATTTAAGTTCGAGGCATCGGGCAGAGCGCCCGGTCGAGTCGGCCTCACGGATCGCGACTCGTGGCCCCCAGGTCGGCTCGTGGTACCGGGCGAGACAGTCCGGCGAGGGGAGTGGGCCCGTGACCGCAGCCACATCCAAGGCCACCCGGAAGCGCTCGAAAGACGCGGCCCCGGCCGACGTCGACCTGCGCACATACGTGCTCGACACGTCGGTGCTGCTGAGCGACCCGCGCGCTCTATTCCGCTTCGCGGAGCACTCCGTCGTCGTGCCGATCGTGGTCGTGACGGAGCTCGAGAAGAAGCGGCACGACCTCGAGATCGGCTACTTCGCGCGTCAGGCGCTGCGGTACCTCGACGATCTGCGCATCGAGCATGGTCGGCTCGACTTCTCTGTCCCGACGCCAGCCGGCGGAACCGTGCGCGTCGAACTCAACAACACGGATCCGACGGTGCTGCCGGGGGGAATGAGGCAGGGCGACAACGACTCGCGGATCCTCGCGGTCGCCGCCCACCTCGCTACCGACGGACACGACGTCACGGTGGTGTCGAAGGACATGCCGATGCGCGTCAAGGCCGCGTCCCTCGGCATCGCTGCCGAAGAATATCTGGCCGAGCAGGCCGTCGACTCAGGATGGACGGGGGTCGCCTCGCTCGCGATGTCCGGTGACGAAATGAGCGATCTGTACGAGGCCGAGGTGACCGTGCACGACGACGTGCGCGGCGTGCCGAGGAACACGGGGCTCGTGATCTCGTCGGAGCGCGGCTCCGCTCTCGGTCGCGTGACGAGCGACGACGGTGAGCTGCGGCTCGTCCGGGGGGACCGAGAGGTCTTCGGGCTCCATGGGCGGTCGGCCGAACAGCGCATTGCGATCGACCTCCTCCAGGACCCCGAAGTCGGGATCGTCTCGCTCGGTGGACGCGCCGGCACCGGGAAGTCTGCGCTCGCCCTGTGCGCGGGGCTCGATGCCGTGCTGGAGCGCCAGCTGCAGAAGCGCATCATCGTCTTCCGGCCGCTCTTTGCCGTCGGCGGCCAGGAGCTGGGGTATCTGCCGGGGGACCAGGGCGAGAAGATGAACCCCTGGGGGCAGGCTGTCTACGACACGCTCGGCTCCGTCGTCTCCGACAATGTGATCGATGAGGTCATGCAGCGGGGCATCCTCGAGGTGCTCCCGTTGACGCACATTCGCGGCAGGTCGCTTCACGATGCGTTCGTGATCGTCGACGAAGCACAGTCGCTCGAACGCAACGTGCTGCTCACGGTGCTGAGCCGAATCGGGCAGAACTCGAAGGTCGTCCTCACGCACGACGTGCAGCAGCGCGACAACCTGCGCGTCGGTCGGCATGACGGGGTTGCGAGCGTCATCGAGACGCTGAAGGGCCAGCAGCTCTTCGGCCATGTCACGCTGACGAGGTCGGAGCGCAGCGAGATCGCCGCGCTCGTGACGAGCCTGCTCGAGTCGGACGAGTTGTCCTGACGCGAGAAGGCCCCGGAACGCACGAGAGGTGCGCTCCGGGGCCTTTCGTCGTACCGGTCAGCCCGGGTGCGTCATCGACAGCAGATCGAGCTTCTCGTCGAGGTCGGCCTCGGTGAGCTCGCCGCGCTCGACGTAACCGAGATCGAGCACGGCCTCGCGGACCGTGATGCCCTTCGCGACCGAGTGCTTCGCGATCTTCGCGGCCGCCTCGTATCCGATGAGCTTGTTCAGCGGGGTGACGATCGACGGGCTCATGCCCGCGAGTGCCGTGACGCGCTCGTGGTTGACCTCGAGACCGTCCACCGTCTTGTCGGCGAGGACGCGGCTCGCGTTCGCCAGCAGGCGGATCGACTCAAGCAGCGACGTGCCCATCACGGGGATCGCGACGTTCAACTCGAACGACCCGGACGCGCCCGCGAAGGCGATCGTCTGGTCGTTGCCGATCACGCGTGCGCAGACCATGAGGACCGCTTCGGGGATCACCGGGTTCACCTTGCCGGGCATGATCGAGGAGCCAGGCTGCAGATCGGGCAGGTGCAGTTCGCCGAGGCCGGTGTTCGGCCCCGAGCCCATCCAGCGCAGGTCGTTGTTGATCTTCGTGAGCGAGACGGCGATCGTGCGCAGCGCGCCGGAGGCCTCGACGAGGCCATCGCGGTTCGCCTGCGCCTCGAAGTGGTCGACGGCCTCCGTGAGCGGCAGCCCGGTCTCGGAGACGAGGTTCGCGATCACCTTCTGCGGGAAGCCGGCCGGGGTGTTGATCCCGGTGCCGACTGCCGTGCCGCCCTGCGGCACCTCGGCGACGCGAGCGATCGTCGCCTCCACGCGCTCGATGCCGAGGCGCATCTGGCGGGCGTACCCGCCGAACTCCTGGCCGAGCGTGACGGGGGTGGCGTCCATGAGGTGCGTGCGCCCGGCCTTCACGATGCTCTTCCACTCGTCGGCCTTGCGTTCGAACGCTTGCGCGATGTGGTCGAGCGCGGGCACGAGATCCGTGAGGAGCGCCTCGGTGACCGCCACGTGCACGGAGGTCGGGAAGACGTCGTTCGACGACTGCGACGCGTTCACGTGGTCGTTCGGGTGCACATCGCTGCCGAGTTTCTGCGTGGCGAGCGAGGAGAGCACCTCGTTCATGTTCATGTTCGAGCTGGTCCCGGATCCGGTCTGGTACGTGTCGACCGGGAACTGATCGTCGTACTCGCCGGTGACCACCTGGTCGGCTGCCCAGGCGATCGCGTCAGCGATGGCGCCGTCGAGCGTGCCCAGATCCTTGTTGGCGAGAGCCGCAGCCTTCTTGATGCGCGCGAGCGCGGCGATGTGGCGCGACTCGAGACCCTGGCCCGAGATCGGGAAGTTCTCGACGGCACGCTGGGTCTGCGCACGGTAGAGAGCGTTTGCGGGGACCCGCACCTCGCCCATCGTGTCGTGCTCGATACGGTATTCAGTCACTTCGTTGTCCTCTCCGTTCAGGCCGCCGCGGAATCGTCCGCGACTCCCAGGGTCACATCGGGCACGGCGGCGCCCTCAGCGAGTCGGTAGTTGGCTCCGACGATACCGAGTCGTCCCGAAGCCACGGCATCGCTGATCAGCTCCGACGAGTGCAGGATGGCGGTAATCGTGTCGCGCAGGTGCAGCTGTCCGACGCGCGTCGGGTCGATGGGGGCGTCGTCGTCGCCGTTGGCGATCTGTTCCTGACGCACGCGCCGTGCCGAAGGCACAATGGGCGAGACCTGACGCCAGATCGCCGGAGCGAGCGCCGGGGCATCGAACTCGAGGCTGTCGATCGCCGCGCGCACGGCGCCGCACTCGTCGTGGCCGAGCACGACGATGAGGGGGACCTCGAGGATGTCGACGGCGTACTCGATCGTGCCCATGATCGACTCGCCGGTCACCTGTCCCGCATTGCGAATGACGAACAGGTCGCCGAGGCCCATGTCGAAGATGATCTCCGCGGCGAGACGTGAGTCGCTGCACCCGAACAGCGCCGCCGTCGGGCGCTGCGCGATGGCCACCTCATGGCGTCGGTCCACGTCCTGATGCGGGTGGTTCGGCGTTCCTGCGACGAATCGCTCGTTGCCCTCCTGCATCCGCTGCCATGCCTGTGCCGGGGTGGTTACCATCATCTGACCTCTTCCTGAAGGGATGCGACGGCATCGGCGATGCCGCCGGCGAGGATCGCCGTCGTCTCGGCGTCGGCACTGCCGTAGACAAGGACGAAGTCGGGGCCGACCTCAACACCGAGGGCGTAGGAGATGTTGCGGTTGTCGCTCGGGGCGGAGATCTCGAAGGCGGTCCATTCGATGCCGTCGATCGTCACCTCACCCGTGGGTGCCGCGCCGCCGAGGAGCTGAGACGCCCAGGTGTCGTCGACGTCGAATGCCTGCGCGAACCGCACGAATGCGCGGTTGTCTTCGGGAATGTCGTTGTAGTTGACGGTCCAGACCGCAGGCGAGCCTGGCCCGAGCTCGGCGATGTTCACGCCCCAGCCATCGGGCGCGGGGGGAGTGATGACCGCGCGGTCGAGCTGCGTCGAGATGTCGTCGGCGATCGCGGGGACATCAGGTGGGGCTGGCTGCTCGAGTTCGCCTCGCGGAACGATGAAGTAGACGATTGCGACGATGAGGAGTGTCACGCCCATCGCGATGATGAGATTCGTGAACGTCTTGCTGCGGCGGTAATTTCGCGAGTTCTCCGCCTTGCGGAGACGCTCCTCGTCGGGAGTCTCGGGCCGACCGAGGTGCGCGGCGACGCGCGGCGTGCGCGCCATCAGTCTTCGTCCGCGGAGCCCGCCGCGGCATCGCTCGCGGCGCGCGCCTCGTCGAGGCGACGCTTCGCTCCCAACAGCCACTCCTCGCAACGCGCAGCGAGCGCCTCGCCGCGCTCCCAGAGCGCGAGCGACTGCTCGAGAGTGGGGGCGCCCTGTTCGAGTTCGCTCACGACGCGCACCAGCTCATCGCGCGCCTGCTCAAAGGAGAGCTCCTGGACGTCCGGGGCCTGATCAGTCATCGTGTCCATCCTACGTTTCGTCATGAGGGGTGATCGACGCCGCCGGGCCGCTCGACACGGCGCCGATCGCGCCGTGGTCGAGTGTGACCGTCAGCACGGTGCCGTCGGGTGCGTCGGCGGCGTCTCGCAGGATCGCGCCGTCTGCAGCCTGGGCGATCGCGTATCCGCGGGCGAGCGTCGAAGCGGGCGACAGCGCACGCAGTGAGGCGCGCAGCTCTCCTGTGCGTCGCTCGGCGCGGTCGACGACGCGCGCCATGATGTCGCGTCCGCGCGAAACCGAGAGCACGACCTCCTGTTCCCGGTCGCGGAGCATGCGCTCGGGGTCGCGCAGTGACGGGCGTGACCGCACCTGTTCGAGCTGTTGGATCCCGTGCTGCACCTGCTGTTGCAGACGTGTGGAGAGGCGCGACCGCAGCTGGTCGATGATCGTGCGCTGCTCGCCGACGTCCGGCACCACCCGTTTGGCGGCGTCGGTCGGCGTTGACGCGCGCACATCGGCGACCTCGTCGAGCAGCGGTCGGTCATTCTCGTGGCCGATCGCGCTGACGACGGGCGTCGACGCGGCCGCCACCGCGCGGAGGAGGCGCTCGTCGCTGAACCCGAGCAGCGTCTGCGGGTCGCCGCCGCCGCGCGCGATGACGATGACATCGACCTCGGGGTCGGCATCGAGGGTCTCGAGCGCCGCGATGATCTCGCCGACGCTGCGGTCGCCCTGGACCGCGGCGTGGATCGTGCGGAAGGCGACCTGCGGCCACCGGAGCTGTGCGTTGCGCAGCACGTCTTTCTCGGCGTCGGACTGCGCGCCGGTGATGAGGCCGACGCAATCGGGCAAGAACGGGATGGGGCGCTTGCGGGCTGAATCGAACAGGCCCTCCTGACGCAGCTGGCGCCGGAGCTGTTCCAGACGCTCGAGCTGCGCGCCCAGGCCGACGTGCTTCATCGTCGTCACTTGGAACGAGAAGGAGCCGCGCTTGGAGAAGTAGCTGGCCTTGAGATGCGCGACGACATGGTCGCCGACGCGGAACTCGTCGGTGAGCCGCTCCAGCACACTCGACCAGACCTGCAGATTGATCTGCGCGTCGCTCGTGAGGTCTTTCATGCCGCCGAACACGTTGCGGCCGCGCTTGTTCCACTGCGTGATCTCGCCCTCGACCCACACCGCGCCCCAGCGGTCGATGGACGCCTTGATCGTCTGATTCAGGCGCTCGACCGAGGTCGGCGTATCGGGCCCGGAATCGCGTGGGGCGACCGCGTCACTCGGCGGCGCGGCATCGGGAACGGGGTTCGGCTGGAACGAAGTCACGGTTTCAGGGTATTCGGGAGGTCTGACGGTTGGGCGACGTAGGCTGGAGGTATGAGCCAGACCGTCGTTGCACTCCCGAATCCGCGCCTGCCGCAGCGGCGCGAGCGGCTGCAGGATGTGCCTATCGCGGGCGACAAGAAGATCCTGCTCGCCGCACCGCGCGGCTACTGCGCCGGCGTCGATCGCGCCGTCATCACCGTCGAGCAGGCGCTGGAGCGTCACGGCGCTCCCGTGTACGTGCGCAAGCAGATCGTGCACAACATCCATGTCGTGCGCGAACTCGAGGAGAAGGGCGCGATCTTCGTCGAAGAGGTCGACGAAGTTCCCGAGGGCGCGCTTGTCGTGTTCAGCGCCCACGGCGTCTCTCCGGCCGTCGTCGACTCGGCAGCGACGCGCGGCCTCCGCGCGATCGATGCGACGTGCCCGCTCGTGACGAAGGTGCACCGCGAGGCCAAGCGCTTCGCGCGTGACGACTATCAGATCCTGCTCGTCGGGCACGAGGGGCACGAAGAGGTCGAAGGTACGGCTGGCGAGGCTCCCGACCACGTGACGGTCGTGAACAATCCGGATGAAGCGGACACGGTCGAGGTCGAGGATCCGTCGAAGCTGGTCTGGCTCTCGCAGACGACCCTCTCGGTCGACGAGACGATGGAGACGGTCCGCCGACTGCGCGAGCGGTTCCCGCACCTGCAGGATCCCCCCTCGGACGACATCTGCTACGCCACGCAGAACCGTCAGGTCGCGATCAAGAAGATCGCCGAGCATTCCGACCTCGTGATCGTCGTCGGGTCTGCCAACTCCTCGAACTCGGTGCGCCTTGTCGAGGTCGCGCTCCAGTACGGGGCGAAGGCCGCCTACCGGATCGACTACCCGGACGAGGTCCGCCAGGAGTGGCTCGACGGCGTCAAGACGATCGGGATCACGAGCGGCGCAAGCGTGCCCGACGTGCTGGTCGAGCAGCTGATGTCCGAGCTGACGCACGCGGGATACTTCGACGTCGAAGAGGTGCGCACGGCGGAGGAGGACCTGATCTTCTCCCTCCCGAAGGAGCTGCGCGGCGACGGTCCGCGTGGCGGCCGACGGGAAAGCGCGTGACCGACGCCGGCGAGCGGCCGCGCCCGCAGTTCGGCGCGTTCGCAACGCCCGAGGAGCAGAGCGTGCGCAGCGGACGTGCCGTCGAGCCCGTCGACCCCGCGCTCGTTCCGCGTGACATGCCGCCGGGCGTCGAGCCGCGGGTGACGCCCGGTGCGCGTCGCGGCAGGTTCGGCGATCGCGTGGCGACGGTCGCGCTGCTCGTGTTCGGCCTCTTCATGGTGCTCGACAGCATCTCGGCGTACACCGATCCCGCAGCGCTCCTCGACGCTCTCCGACTGGATGTCGAACTCGTCGACTACGCGCGCCAGCGCGCAGCCGGCGTGGTCGCTGTCGTCGTGATGCTCATCGGGTGGCTGGCGACGACGTGGTTCGTCTGGCGACGCGGGGTCGCGGGTAAGTCGATGTGGTGGATCGCGCTGATCGCCGGGGTCGTGTTCACGATCATCGGTGGGTTGATCGTCGCGATTCCGCTCGTGTCGGATCCGAACGTCTTCGCGGCTTTCGCCGAGATGCAGGGCGTCGCACTCTAGTTCCCCCCTACACACACAGAACGGGCCCGGCGAATGCCGGGCCCGTTCTGTGTGTATACGAGTCGTCAGGCGCTGATCGACTTGCCGTGGGATCCGAGCTGCTTCGTGGCCTCGACGACGCGCGCCGCCATGGCCGACTCGGCGACCTTGCCCCAGGCGCGCGGGTCGTACTTCTTCTTGTTGCCGACGTCGCCGTCCAGCTTCAGCACGCCGTCGTAGTTCTCGAACATGTACCCGGCGACCGAGCGCGTGAACGCGTACTGGGTGTCCGTGTCGATGTTCATCTTGATGACGCCGTTTGCGACGGCGGTGGCGATCTCCTGGTCGGTGGAGCCGGATCCACCGTGGAACACGAGGTCGAGGGGCTTCTCGCTGGTGCCGAACTTCTCGGCGATGCCGGCCTGGATCTCGCCCAGGAGCTCGGGACGCAGCTTGACGTTGCCGGGCTTGTAGACGCCGTGCACGTTGCCGAACGTCAGCGCCGAGATGTACTTGCCCTTCTCGCCGAGACCAAGCGCCTCGACCGCCTTCGTCACGTCGCCGACGGTCGTGTAGAGCGCGTCGTTCGAGCCCTCGTGGGTGACGCCGTCCTCTTCGCCGCCCACGACGCCGACCTCGATCTCGAGAATCGAGTTGATCGCGTGCATGCGGGGGAGCAGTTCCTGCGCGATCTGGATGTTCTCGTCGAGCGGCACGGCGGATCCATCCCACATGTGCGAGTTGAAGATCGGCTCGCCGCCGGCCTTCACCTGCTCCTCGCTCGCCTCGAGCAGCGGCAGGAGGAAGCTGTCGAGCGCGTCCTTCGGGCAGTGGTCGGTGTGCACGGCGACGGTGACGCCGTAGCTCGCGGCGACCGTCCGCACGTACTGGGCCATCGCGATCGCGCCCGTGGCGCGCGCCTTGACAGTGTGGCCGGCGAAGTAGTCGGCGCCGCCCGTCGTCACCTGGATGATGCCGTCGGAACCGGCCTCGGCGAGGCCCTGCAGAACGGAGTTGATCGTCTGGGAACTCGAGACGTTGAACGCGGGGAAGGCGTAGCCGCCCTGCTTCGCCCGCGAGAGCATTTCGGAGTACTGATCCGGAGTTGCAACCGACATGACGCGGCTCCTTCGAGAGGTGGGAAATGGCACTCCCACCCTATTGCGTGGCGTCGCCCACGGAAACTTGACCCCAGCACTCGACACACGCGAAAGATTCGCGAATCCTTCGTCGGATCGCGGAGTGAAGAACGCGGAGTGCTGTCATTCGCGCGGCTACGCTCGGGATCATGACTGCCGATCACGAGATCCATGACCCCGACGATCTGATCCCGCTGCAGCCCGACCGCAACATCGCGCTCGAGCTGGTGCGCGCGACGGAGGCCGCGGCCATTCGGTCCGTGCCGTTCATCGGTCGCGGGCAGAAGGAGCTCGCCGATGGCGCCGCCGTCGACGGCATGCGCGCGTTCTTGACGACGGTCGAGTTCGACGGCGTCGTGGTGATTGGCGAGGGCGAGAAGGACAACGCCCCGATGCTGTACAACGGCGAGCACGTCGGCACCGGTCGTGGGCGCTCCTACGACATCGCTGTCGACCCGATTGACGGCACGACGCTGACGGCCGAAGGGCGCAATAACGCTCTGAGCGTGATCGCGATGTCGGACCGCGGCACCATGCTCGATGCGTCGAGCGTCTTTTACATGGACAAGATCGTCACGGGACCCGAGGGCGTCGGCGTCGTCGACATCCGTCTGCCGATCCAGGAGAACATCGCACGCCTCGCGAAGGCGCTCCACAAGCCCGTCGAAGAGCTCGTCGTGTCGGTGTTGAACCGGCCGCGCCACGAGCAGTTGATCGCCGACATCCGCGAGACCGGTGCCGGGACGCGTCTCATGAGCGACGGCGACGTCGCGGGCGGGATCAACGCCGCACGCCACGACGCGCGAACGGACCTGTGCGTCGGCGTCGGCGGCAGCCCCGAGGGCATCGTGACGGCGTGCGCCATCAAGGCGCTCGGAGGTCACATCCAGGGCCGAATGTGGCCGCGCGACGACGAGGAACGGCAGAAGGGAATCGATGCCGGGCTCGCGATGGACGAGGTTCTTGAGGCCGACGACATGGTCAGCGGCAGCAACACGATCTTCGTCGCGACGGGAGTCACCGACGGCGCGCTCGTTGCCGGTGTGAAGCGTCAGGGCGGCTACCTGTATACCGAGAGTGTCGTCCTGCGAGGACACTCCGGCACTCTGCGACGCATCTCGAGTGATCACCTCGAGTCGAAGTGGCTTTAAGCTCGTGCGTGCGATACTGGGCGCATGAGCGACAACTCGGAGACGACCCCGTCCGACGGCGCGCGCGCCGTCGTGGCGGACGCGAAGGATCCGGCCAGACGCCCTGACGTCCTCTTCCGCGTGCGGCGTCCCGCAGGCACCGAGCCCAGCATCTGGTGGTCGATCGGCGGATTCGTTTTCGTGTCGGTCGGCGTGCTCGTCTCGCTCAATCTGATTCCGGGCTGACCTCCTCTGCGGCAAGCAGTTCGGGCGCGGACACACGCCGCACGGGAGCGTCGATCGCCCCCGGTGATTCGGAGTGGGCGAGCTTCGACGCGTCGATGCCGGGGAATCGGCGCGCCGTCACCAGGACACGCGACTCCAACGACCCCACCAGGTTGTTGTATGCGTCCACGGTGCGTTCGATGGCCCGCCGCATGTCGCTCGCGTGTCCGCCGAGCGTGCCGAGTCGGTCGTAGAGCTGATTGCCGAGGTCGAAGAGAGTCCGCGCTTCTTCCGACACCTCCTGTTGTGTCCACGCGAACGCGACCGTCTTGAGTACGGCCCACAGGTTGACCGGGGAGGCGAGCGCGACGCGCTTGCCGAAGGCGTACTCGAGCAGCGCGGGATCCTCCGCGAGCGCCGCGGAGAGCACGGACTCGCTCGGGATGAAGCAGACGACGAACTCCGGGCTTGCGTCGAGGCCCGCCCAGTACGCCTTCTTCGCGAGCGCGTCGACATGTGCCCGCACCGCTCTGACGTGCTTCTGGAGCAGGGCGCTGCGGCGCGCGGCCTCCTCGCCGACGGCGGTGACAGGAATCGCTTCCGCATCGAGGAAAGCCTCGAGCGGCGCCTTGGCGTCGACCGCGATCGACGTGCCGCCGGGAAGATGCACGAGCATGTCCGGTCGCCCCGATCCCGCGTCGGACGTGATCGACGACTGCTCATCGAAGTCGACGCGCGCGAGCAGACCCGCCGACTCGACGATCCGGCGCAGCTGCGTTTCGCCCCACACTCCGCGGGAGGTGTTCGACCGCAACGCCCCGGCGAGCGACTCCGTCGTGGCGCGCAGCTGCTCGTCGATCTTCTGCGCGCTGTGCAGCTGCTCACTCACCTGTCCGAACTGTTCGGTGCGTTCACGCTGCATCTCGTCGACCCGCTGCTGCATCCGGTGCAGCGTTTCACGGACAGGGGAGAGCGCCTGCAGCACCGCGTTCTCACGGCTCTGGCGTTCGATCTGTTCGTGGCGCTCCGCACGATCGCGCTCCAGCGCTTCCGCCGTTCGCCGCTCCTGGCGTTCGAGCGCGGCGCGCAACTCGCGTGCCTCGGCGGTCGCGCTCGCCGCCTCGGCCTCAGCCGATGACGCCCGAGCGGCCCGCGCGAACCAGCCGACCGCCACGCCGACACCGATGCCGATCAGCACCATGAGTACCCAGATCACGTCCATGGGTCCACTCTCGCGCCGACCACCGACAAACGTGGGCGGCGCCCCGCGGTGTGCGGGTTCTCGCCGCGGGGCGCGTGATCACACGGTCTGGCCGCTGTGCCGTCCTTCGGCAACCTCTTCGAGTAGCTTCGCGTTGAAGGCGGGGAGGTCGTCCGGCGTGCGGCTCGAAACGAGGCCCTGATCCACGACGACCTCTTCGTCGACCCAGGTCGCGCCAGCATTGCGAAGATCCGTCTGCAGACTGGGGAAGCTCGTCAACGTGCGTCCGTCGAGCACGTCCGCCTCGACGAGGATCCAGCCCCCGTGGCAGATCACGCCGACGGGCTTGTGCTCGGCGAAGAAGCCGCGCGTGAAGGCTACCGACGGCGTGTCCATGCGGATCGCATCGGCATTGACGACGCCGCCCGGAAGGACGAGAGCGTCGAAACCATTCGGCGACGCATCGGCTGAGACAAGGTCGACAGCCTGGACGTGGCCGTCTTTTCCCGTGACCTCACCAGGCTCTGGCGCCACCATCGTCAGCTGCGCTCCCGCGGCGGCCAGCGCCTGCCAGGGGCTCGTTAACTCGCTGTCTTCGTAACCGTTGGTGGCCAGGAACGCGACCCTGGCCTGACTCAGTTCCATCATCTGTGTTTCCTCCCTGACATCGATCGACTCGTCCGCGCCGCCGGCCGGATGGCGTCGGGACGTCACGCCCGGTCGGCGAGACGATCCTCGCCCTGGTGTTCGGCGCAATGTGCACAGCAGAAGATGCGCTCGCCTGCCTGCACGCCGTGGCCGATGATCCGGCATCCGCAGTGCGCGCACGACGGCGCGAAGGCGTGGATCGCGCACTCGAAGCTGTCGAAAACACCCACGCGATTTGCCTGGGTGATGGTGAACACATCGTCATACGTGTTCCCGCACACGTCACACGTTCCTGTGGTCTCCTCGAGATGGGGTGCGTTGGTCATCGTCGCTCCTCTCGTCTGCCGCCAGTGTCGCCGCACACACCGCGGATGGCACGGGGGCTGACAGCCCTCTTCTCGGCCGGTACACTGCCGCGCTTCGCGAGACGAGTGCAATGAGGAAGCGCGCACCCTCCCCACGTAGACTGTTCTCCCGTGGCTCTGACAATCGGCATCGTGGGACTTCCCAATGTGGGCAAGTCGACCCTGTTCAACGCACTCACCGAGAATGACGCGCTCGCCGCCAATTATCCGTTCGCGACGATCGAGCCGAACGTGGGCGTCGTCGAGTTGCCGGATCCGCGACTCGATCGCCTTGCCGAGATCTTCGGATCCCAGAAGATCCTGCCCGCGCCCGTGTCGTTCGTCGACATCGCGGGCATCGTGCGCGGCGCCAGCGAGGGCGAGGGGCTCGGAAACCAGTTCCTCGCGAACATCCGCGAGGCCGACGCCATCGCGCAGGTCGTGCGCGGCTTCACCGACGACGATGTAACCCACGTCGACGGCGCCGTGGATCCCGCGAGCGACATGGAGACGATCAACACCGAGCTGATCCTCGCCGACATGCAGACGCTCGAGAAAGCCGTGCCGCGCCTCGAGAAAGAGGTCAAGGGTAAGAAGGCGGATCCCGCCGTGCTCGCCGCGGCTACAGAGGCCCTCGCGATCCTGGAGACCGGGAAGACGCTCTTCCAGGCCGGCTTCGACACGACACCGGTGCGCGAGCTCGGGCTTCTCACTGCGAAGCCGACGCTGTTTGTCTTCAACGTCGACGAGGGCGTCCTGACCGACGACGCCCGCATGGCCGAGCTGGCCGACCTCGTCGCGCCCGCCAAGGCCGTGTTCCTCGACGCGAAGGTCGAATCCGAGCTCATCGGACTCAACAAGGAGGAGGCGCTCGAGCTTCTCCAGTCGCTCGGGCAGCAGGAATCCGGCATCGACCAGCTGGCGCGTGTCGGTTTCGAGACGCTGGGACTGCAGACGTACCTCACGGCCGGGCCGAAGGAGGCGCGTGCGT
This sequence comes from Candidatus Microbacterium pullistercoris, assembly GCA_019119065.1. Lineage (GTDB taxonomy): Bacteria > Actinomycetota > Actinomycetes > Actinomycetales > Microbacteriaceae > Microbacterium > Microbacterium pullistercoris. Next base: position 17,601 of record DWXU01000171.1, read on the forward strand.
GGACCATCCGCAAGGGGTGGACCGCGCCGCAGGCCGCCGGCGTCATTCACACGGACTTCGAACGCGGATTCATCAAGGCCGAGATCGTCTCGTTCGCAGACATCGATAGCCACGGATCCATGAACGAAGCCAAGGCGGCCGGCCGTGTGCGCATGGAGGGCAAGGACTACGTCATGCAGGACGGCGACGTGGTTGAGTTCCGCTTCAACGTGTGATCAGAGCCCAGGCCGCATACCGTCCCGGTCGCCTCGTGACGAAGTCGCCGGGTTGGGGTGATGTACGAAAATGCCGGAGGACTCGTGCCGCCTCAGACGGTTGCCGGGTCCGCGGCCACGGCCTTGAGCAGGCTGCGCAGAGCCTGGGCTCGTACGTCATGCGCGGGCATGGTCGCCGGCGCGCCGGACTGTGCGAGGTGGCGTGCGGAATAGAGCGTCGCCCACAGCAGGCCTTCCACCCAGGAGGGCCCAAGCTGCGGATCGATCGAGCCATCCTCGTGTCCGCGGGTGACGAGATCGGTCAGGCGCTCGTCGTCTCCCTCGTCGAGTTCCGCGATCTCGGCAGTCGCCGTCTCGTCCTCCTGCGTCGCCGCGGTGAGACCCATCCCCATCCACCAGGCGAGAATTTCGAGCCGCTCCATCAGCTCTAGACACACACGACGGAAGGCCTCCAGGCCGGTGTCTTCCTCGGTTCGCGCCGCCGAGAAGGCCTCCTCGTAGTTCGTCATGACGAAGGCGGAGATCGCCGTGGTCAGCGACCGCCGGTCGGGGAAGTGTCGGTGCAGGGTGCTGCGGGCGACACCGGCCCGCTCGGCCACCTTGCCGAGGGTTGCGGACGCATCGTCGGAGAGCACCTCGATGCCGGCGAGCAGGAGAGCCCGGCGGGTACGTCCGCGGACGGCGGTGCGTTCAGCCATGTTCGTACTCTACATGTGTTCTGTTGCGGGGCGGGCGTTGCCTAAGATGGGACATATGTGTTGCACTAGTGGGCATGAGTGACGCACAACCCTTCCACCCTGCAGACGCGGCGGTCGCCGCTTCTCACGCCTCGGAGGCCGCCGACTCGCAGGAACCGGAGGTCCGCACCTTGCAGCGTCTTGGCATCCTGTGGTCCTTTGCCCGGCCCTATCTCCACGTCCTGATCCTCGGCTTGGTGCTCTCTATCGCGGTCTCTGCCATGGGTCTCGCCAGCCCGATGGTCACGAAGTGGGTGCTGGACACTCTTGCCGTCGGCGGGTCGCTGCGCGACCCGGTGCTCGTGCTAGTCGGGCTGCTGATCGTGGGTGCCGCCGTCAGCTGGTTCCAGTGGGTGATGCTTGGTCGCCTCGCTGAGGACATCGTGTACGACGCACGCAAGCGCATGATGCTGCGCTATCTCGGGGCGCGGGTCTTCGCGCTGCTCTCCCGTGGGCCCGGCGAGCTCGTCACCCGTGTCACCTCTGACACGGTGTTGCTGAACCAGGCAGCGTCGACGTCGATCATCGGTCTGATCAATGGCGGGATCATGATCATCGGCTCCCTGGTGCTGATGGCCCAGCTTGACCTGGTGCTGTTGGGCACCACTCTGGCCGCAGTCGTGGTCGTGTTCGTGATCTTCGCGGTGCTGATGCCGCAGATCTCGAAGGTGGAAGAGAGAGCGCAAGCCGCCCTCAGCGCCCTCGGGTCCGAACTCGAGGGCACGGTGCGGGCGATCAAGACAGTGAAGTCCTCCTCCGCCGAACCGCGGCGGTTCAGGTCGTTGATGCACCATGTGACCGAATCCCGCCGGTTCAGCATGAAGTCGGTGCGGATCCAGGCCGGGGCATGGACCGTGGCCTGGATCGGCCTGGACGGTGCGGTGATCCTTGTGCTGTCCTTGGGTGCCTACCGGGTCTCCGCCGGGGACATGACGGTCTCGGCCCTGGTCGCCTTCCTGCTCTACGTCTGGGGGCTGACCGGGCCACTGATGGAGCTCACCCAGAACCTCACCACTCTGCAGTCCGGCATCGCCGCGGCCGGGCGCATCGCCGAGATCGAACGGATGGAGGTCGAGTCCGAGGAGGCGGACATCGCGATTATCGGCGAGCGGGACGATGCCCGCCTGCGTGCCGCCGAGCGGCAGGTCGACACCGAGCGGATCGCCAAGACCCGCGACTCCATCGACGACGACGCCCCTGCCGTCGAGTTGCGCGGCGTGTCCGTCCGGTACGCACCCGATGTCGAGGTCGCCCTGAACGGGCTGAGCCTGAGCGTGCCGCGCCGTGGGCACGTTGCCCTGGTGGGGCCGTCCGGTGCGGGGAAGACGACGACGCTGTCGCTGATGGTGCGATTCCTCGAGCCCGAGTCCGGCGAGCTGCGCTTGCACGGCGTCCCCTACGGCGAGCTCACCCACGCCGACACCCGTTCGGCCTTCGCATATGTGGAGCAGGAGACGCCAGTGGTCCCGGGCACCATCCGGGAGAACCTGATGTTCTCGAACCCCGAGGCAGCCGAGGAGGAGATCGCGGCCGTCCTGGAGCGTCTCCAGCTCGCGGAGAAGATCGCCGGGCTCCCCGAGGGCCTGGACACCAAGCTCACCGACACCAATGTCTCGGGCGGCCAGCGTCAGCGCATCGCCGTCGCCCGTGCGCTGTTGGCCAGGCCGGAAGTCCTCCTGCTGGACGAGGCGACCGCACAGGTCGACGGCGTGACCGAGGCGGCCATCCAGGCCACCATCGCCGAGATCGCCGAGCGCTCGGCGGTGGTGACCATCGCCCATCGGCTCTCGACTGTGATCGACGCGGATCAGATCGTGGTGATGGAGGCGGGCGGGGTCCGTGCCGCGGGGACCCATGCCGAACTCCTGGAGCGCGACGACCTCTACCGTGACCTCGTCTCTGCCCTGCGTATCGAGGCCCAGGGCTGACGGCTCTATGTCTGAGGCCGGGACCGCGTCCGATCGGCGGCACGAAGCTTCCTCACGGAGCTGCACTAGCCCCTTCCGGAAGCCTGAGGGTTGACATCCGCCAGGAGCTCCGCAAGCTTCGTCGGGCGGGATCCGCGGAGATGCTCGACGACCTCCGCGTCCCGCCAGGCAACGGGCTGGAAGCTGACGCGGGATCGAGTCGGACAACACAGCATCAGAATCAACGACCAGTGGCGATCTGCTCCGTGTGGCGGACGCCGGACCGGGGGAGGTGAAGATCGTTGACCACCACTGACAAGCTTGCCTCGATTACCCCGCTGAGAGTGGCGTGACCGGACATCTCGCCGTGATCTCAGGTGTTCCCGGCGTCAGGAAGACCAGCGTGGCCCAGATCGTCGCGGTGCGTACGGGCTCGGTGCACCTGTCTATCGACGCGGTCGAGGAGTCGATCCTCGCGCGTGGACTGCCGCGAGGCTGGCGCGTCGGTGTCGCTGCGTACGAGGCGGTTGCCGCGGTACGAGTGGGAACCGCCGGAGCTCGTCGCGACGCCCGTGTGGCTGTTCTCGCGTGACCGCTGGTCGGATCCGCGCTTCGCCTTGGGTTCCGAGCATGATGACTTGCGTGCCGATCTGACGACAGACGTTATTCGGCTACGGAACGCGGTGGAGTTCAGGTTCAACGTGTGAGTCGGAGTCGGCCGTTGTCGGGCGACACTCGTCGCATGCCATAGCTCTGACTTAGGTGGCTCTGCCTGGTTCTCCAATTGGTTGGCGACACGGTTGATATTGCCGGCCGAGGTTCTTATTGCCAGGGGAGTTGTGTGGTTACCGGCTCTGGTGTGGGCGCTGACTGAGTGGCTGCGAGACGCTTGATCGATTGTGGTGGCTCGCCAATTTGGAACGCTGATACGCGTTCGGCGACTCGCACGGTGATGTATGAGCCTTGCTCCGGAACTTCGTCAGGGATCGCGATCTCGTGCTCCCCGGGCGCGAGTACGCCATCGGCGATGATCGCAGAGTGAGGGATCGGTTCCGGGAGCGGCTCGAACGTCGCCCACAGTCCCTCGACCACCACCCGAGCCGTGCTGGTGTGCGTGACCCGGACTACGCGATTGTCGGCGTCGTACTTCACGCCGGGAGGGGTTCCGTCAAAGAATTCCTTCACTTGGGCTGCCAACAGCGCCGCGATGCCCCCTAACCCCTGGATGAAGCTCACATTGGGGTTGAGGTCACGGATCTCCGTTTGCAAGGCTTCTTTAGCCTGCGGTGGCACCATGCCGCCGAAAATCACGAGGGCAACTTCACGCATGTCGTAGTCGTCGAGCACCCGAGCAACTTGGTTCGTCGCATTCGCCGCGTAGCCGCGTTCGCGCAGTATTGAGACCGCGTCGAGGAGCACGGGTGCAGAGCGCCCGATGATCAGAACCCGCTTTGTTGTGTTTGTCATTACATGGCCCTCAGTCGATGGTTCAGTGTTGGTGCGACCAACATAGCTGATGTTGGTCGCACCAACAAGTTGGCAGTACGCTGAAGAGTATGCGTAAGCACTCCACGCCGGCTCGCACGCCGGACCGACTCAAAGACCGCCCCACGTGGCTGTTGGGGAGAGCCGTAGCTCGGTCCTCGGTACTCCTGACGACCGGGTTCGCGGCTCATGGGGACGGATTGCGCGGCTACCACTACCGTCTACTCGCCTCGCTTGAGCAGTGGGGTCCGGTTAGTCAAGCTGACCTGGGCCGGGATACGGGCATCGACCGAAGCGATGTGACCGCAGCCCTCGTCGACCTGGAATCGCGTGACTTCGTCGTGCGTGACGTTGACCCGAACCATCGGCGTCGCAAGATCGTTGCGATCACCGACTCGGGATCGGCGGCGCTGCGCAAGCTTGACGAGGTGCTCGACAGTATCCAAGAGGAGTTGCTCGCACCGCTTACGCCGGCCCAGCGGAGGCAGTTCGCTGAAATCATGCCCCGACTCGGCGATGAGGGTGAGGCCGATGTGTCGCCCGGGGGGTCGTCGACCTAGTGGACTCTGCCTGCGACGCCTTCCTCATGAGGTTGGTTTGTTCCGGAATCTGGTGGAGTTCCGCTTTAACGAATGAGCACGTTCGGGTTGCACTTATGACGCCTGCACGAGTTCTCACCGCAGGTGACCGCGGTGTGCTTGCTGCGATGTCCGGCTTTTTTGCTCGCTCGGGCCAGGTGTCGGGCGTGGCACCTCGCTGACGCGAGGGCCGGACGAACCACGAGTCACGACCGTTCGAGAGCGCGGGCCCCGGGTCGGCCAAGGCTCACGGTTACAGGCGATTCAGAAATCTAGCAGTCATACCGGACCTTCTCCGCCTCGGTATCCTTCGATCAGCGCGACACGGTAGCGACCGGGAGAACGGATATTGCGATGACACACGACCTCGCCCCTGTGCCGGAGCTCGTCGATGCCG
>DWXU01000020.1:0-8545 GCA_019119065.1 Candidatus Microbacterium pullistercoris
CCGCGGCGCGTACTGGCGGCTCTACCAGAGCCAGTTCGAACACGCCGCGGTCGACGTCGACGAGGTGGAAGCGATGGAGAACCCCACCGGCGCCTCCCCCGTCATCGGCGGCCCCACCGACGCGTAGCCGCAGTGCTGCCCCGCCCTGGGCAGCAGCACTGCGGATGCGCCAATCTGACACAAATGGTTCCATCTCCCGCCGGGAAGATGCGTTTGTGGAAGGTAGACGCAGCGCGGCAGCGACTCGCTAGGCGTCGGTGAGGCCCAGGCTGTCGGCGACACGCTCGAGGTCACCGAGGACGTCGTTGCCGATCGGCTGGACCGCGATGTGGTCGGCTCCGGCGTCGAGGTGGGCGCGCAGTGCGGCTGCCGCGATGTCGGCCGTGGGATTCGCGGCGACGGCGTCGACGAGTTCGTCGGTGCCTCCGTCCGCGAACGCGTCGTCGTCGAACCCGAACCGCTTCAGCGTGCCGGTGTAATTGTCGAGGCCGAAGTAACGCGCGAGATACGCCCGCGCGGTCTCGCGCGCCGTATCGGCGTCGGCGGCGAGCGACACCTTCAGCTCGGGGGCGAGCACGGCGTCGCCGAGGATCCCGCGGGCATGCTTCGTGTGTGCAGGCGTCGTGAGGTACGGGTGTGCTCCGAGCGAGCGTTCGGCCGCGAGCGCCAGCGTCTTGTCGCCGAGCGCCGCGAGGATCCGCGCGTCGGCGGGCACTCCCTCGGCATCGAGCGCGTCGAGGTAGGCGCGCATCGCCGTAAGCGGGCGGACGCGTTCCGGGGTCGCCTCCCGGTGGCCCGATCCGATGCCCAACACGAATCGCCCTGGGTGGGCGTCTTCGAGTCGCAGATAGGAGGCCGCGACCTCGACCGGATCCGCGTTCCAGATGTTCACGATGCCGGTCGCGACGGTGACGCTCTCGGTCTCGTTGAGCACGGCCTCGACGCTCTCGAGTTCCGCGGCCGGGGATCCGCCGATCCACAACGTGCGGTATCCGAGTCGTTCCGCGACCGCGGCCGTTCCTGGCATCCACGCCCGTTCGGCCAACCACACGCCGTACGTTCCGAACTTCTGTCTGTTCACGATGGTCGCCTTCCTGTCGGCGCGCCCTACCCTACGCACCTGCGGTGACACGTGGGTATCGTGCGCGTAACTCAGTGCCGCAGAGGAACCACCTCGTGCGCGAAGGCGCGTCCGACGACGTCGTCGGGCAGATCCTCGAGCCGCGCGGGTGACCAGTGGGGATCCTGATCCTTGTCGATCATCTGCGCGCGGATTCCCTCGAGCATGTCGGGCTGCGTGGCGACGAACCACATCACAAGGCGGAACTCCTGGTCGAGTGCGGCGCGGAGGTTCGGCAGTGCGCGAGCAGACCGGATCGCGGCGAGCGTGACGGCGAGGGACGTCGGCGGTCGCTCCTCGATCGCGGCGAGCGCTGCCGCGGGCGACCGACCGGATCCGGCGAAGCGCGGTTCGTCGGCGAGCTCGCGGAGCCGCTCGCGCACCTCGAGGAGCGTCTGCCGCGAGAAGGCGTCGTCGATCCATTCGCGCGCAACCACGAGGTCGCTCTCGTCCGGCGTCTCGTCGAACAGCCACAGCAGCTGACCAGGAGTGTCCGGGTCGGCGCGGGTCTCGAGCGCCTCGACGACGCCGGGAAGGTCCTTGCGCCAGACGAAATGGTCCGCGAAGCCGGTGTAGAGCGCGTCTGCCGCGTCCATCGTGTCGCTCGTCAGAGCCAGGTACTCGCCGAGCCGGCCCGGCGCGTGCGCGAGCAGCCAGGATCCGCCGACGTCGGGCGTGAACCCGATGCGCGTCTCGGGCATCGCCAGACGCGAGGTCTCCGTGACGATGCGCACCTGCGCGTGACCGGCGAGGCCGATGCCGCCACCCATTGTGATGCCGTCGGCGACGGCGACGACCGGCTGGGGGTGCTCGGCGATGGCGGCGTTGAGGGCGTACTCCGTGCGGAAGAACTCCTCGACCGCGTCGCGGTTGCCCGCGGAGATCGCCTCGTGCAGGCTGCGGATGTCGCCTCCCGCGCAGAAGCCTCGGTCACTGGTCGCATCCAGGAGCACGGTGTCGATGTCGGAGTCCTCACTCCAACGCCGGAGCCCAGCCGCGATCGCTCGCACCATCGCCGTGTCGACAGCTCCGATCGCCCGCGGGCGGTCGAGCGTGATGCGTCCCACGGAGCCGTGCTTGCGCACGAGAACGCGTTCGTCGTCGAATGTCTCGGTCACTTTCCTCACGCTACCCGGCCCGGGGTCCCACCGCTCGGCACTTTATCCGACAAAATGGAGCCACCGCCGATCTGAGGGAGGCGCGCGTGAGCGACGGCAAGGTGATCGAGTTCGCCGACGTGACCATGGTGTTCGGCGATGTTCCCGCCGTCGAGGGACTGACCGCCCGCGTCGACCCCGGGCGCGTCACGGCATTCCTGGGCCCGAACGGCGCTGGGAAGACGACGACGCTCCGCGTGCTCCTCGGCGACTTGCGTCCGTCGCGTGGCCGGGCGACGATCGGCGGATCCGAGTACCAGCGGATCGCGCGGCCCGGCGTGTCGATCGGCGCGGTGATGTCGCTGCTCCCGCTCGAGAAGGCGCGGCGCAAGACGGTCGCGAAGTATCTCGAGCGCGCGGCGCGACGGGTCGGCGTCGGGGCGGGACGGGTACGCGAGGTGCTGACGATCGTCGGGCTCGCCGAGATGGCCGACATGCGCATCGGAAACCTGTCGCTCGGGATGAAGCACCGGCTCGCCGTCGCGGAGGCGCTCCTCGGCGACCCCAGCGTGCTCGTGTTCGACGAGCCCGCGAACGGCCTCGACCCGGAGGGGATCCGTTGGATCCGCCTGCTCATGCGTCGCTTCGCCGACGAGGGGCGCACCGTGCTGATGTCGTCGCACGTGCTGAGCGAGGTCGAGCAGGTCGCCGACGCTTTGCTCGTGCTGAACCAGGGCAGCCTGCTCTTCGAGGGGCCGATCGAGCTGCTCAGCGAGGCCGAGGGCGGCCCCGTGACGGTCGACGCGGAGGATCGCGACGCGCTGCTGGCGGCACTCGACGAGGCCGGGCTCGACTATCGCGTCCTGCGCTCGGGCATCACGATCGACAACACGACCACGGCCGAGGTCGGATCCGTCGCCGCGAAACGTGGGCTGGCGCTCACGACGCTCACGCATCGCGGCCCCTCGCTCGAAGACATCTACCTGCGGATCATCGACGGCACGTGGATCGCGCCCGCGCGCACCGCCGCGCTGTCGCCGTCGCACTTCGCCGCGAATGCGCCGGGCCACGACACGGATGAGGGCACGGCCGACACGGAGGGCGAAACCGGCATCGAGCCCGATGACGCGACGGCGGAATCAGCTGACGATGACGCGCGCTCGGACGAGGGAGACAGCAACTCTGCGTCGGAGGCTGCGGATCACGACGACCTGCCCGACGAAACCGTCACCGCGCCGACGTCAGAGACCACGAACCCTGCCGATGCGGACTTGGCCGACGACGTCACGGAAGATGCACCGGAGGACACGGATCCTGCCGACGCAGACGCCTCCGCAGGCGTCCCCGCAGACGCGGACGCCAACGCCGACACCGATGCGGATACCGACGCCAACGCAGACGCGACATCCACCTCCACGCATCGCGCGGTCGGCGCGGTCGGGGGACTGCCTGGCCTGGCCGGGCTGGCCGGCCTCGCGCAGGGTCTGCGCGCAGGCGATGAGGACGGTGTCGGCGAAGACGAGGACGACCCCTCGGCCGGAGCGGTCTCGCCCGCATTGCGCGCCGCGTTCGAACGCGCCGGAGAGCTCGAGCGCGACGCCGGCGACATCGAGGCGGGCATCGAGTCGCAGGAAGCGCGCATCGACGCGGAGGACGATTGGGAGGCGCAGCTGCGCGCCCTGTTCGACGACGACTCAGATGCGTCCGCCGAAAACGACGCGTTCCCGACCGCGAACTTCGAGGTGCCCGGACGCGACTGATCGTCGTGCTGCAGCGTCAGCCCAGCTCGGCGTCCTCATCGCGCTGCAGCGCCTTCGCGAGCGCGATGCCGTAGCGGGTTGTGACGAGGATCCGCTCGAACTCGCCGTCGCCCTCGAGGTCGATGACGACCCCGGCACGGCCGTTGCGCATCGCCGCGAAGTCGTCGCCGAAGACCGACTTCCACGTGCCGTACGCAAGGCGGTTGGGAACGTGGGTTCCGGGCGAGCGCACCCCGCGCAGCCACGTGAACGGATCCTCGGTGAGCTGCACCTTCGCGATCCGCGCGCGTTCGACGCGCACGACCGCCGAGCGACGCGCCAACACGCGCTCAAGCGGCGCGAGCTGGATCTCGAGCGTATCGGTGTCCACGAGCAGCCTGACCATGACACCATCCTGGCACCGACTCGGCGCCGCCGCTCGCGCAGGAGTACGCCAGCTCGGCACGAGCAACGTCACTTCTCGCCCGTCACGCCGGAAACCGCCGTACCCCTGCCGTGAAGTGACAGACTGTCCAGTGATGACGACGCTGGTTTCCCCCGCTCTCACACGTGCCATCGACCGGGCCGAGCGCGGCGAGCGTCTCGGCACCGACGACGCCGAGGCGCTGCTCCTCGCGGGCGAGACGGACCTCGATCGGCTCCTCGAACGCGCCTCCGCGGTGCGCGACGAGGGGCTGCGCGACGCCGGACGGCCGGGCGTCATCACGTACTCGCGCAAGGTGTTCATCCCGCTGACGACCCTCTGCCGCGACCGCTGCCACTACTGCGTGTTCGTCGACACCCCCGGACAGCTGCTCGCCAAGCGCAAACCGGCCTACATGAGCGAGCAGCAGGTGCTCGCAGTCGCCCGCCAGGGCCAAGCGATGGGGTGCAAGGAGGCGCTGCTCACCCTCGGCGATCGCCCGGAGGATCGCTGGCCCGAGGCGCGCGCGTGGCTCGACGCGCACGGCTACTCCTCGACGCTCGACTACGTCGGAGCGATGGCGCGGCGCATCCGCGAAGAGACCGGCCTGTTGCCCCATCTGAACCCCGGCGTCATGCACCCCGACGAGCTGGCCGAGCTGCGCGACGTCGCCCCCTCGATGGGGGTCATGCTCGAGACCACTTCGCGCGCGCTGTTCGAGAACCGCGGCGAGGTGCACTACGGCTCCCCCGACAAGGATCCGGCCGTGCGGTTGAAGCTCCTCGACGATGCGGGCCGCGCGCGGATCCCGTTCACCACGGGGATCCTCGTGGGCATCGGCGAGACGATACGCGATCGCGCGGAGTCGATGATCGCGCTGCGTGACGCGCACGACAAGCACGGGCATCTGCAGGAGATCATCGTGCAGAACTTCCGCGCGAAGCCGCGCACGGCGATGCAGAACGCGCCGGACGCACAGCTGCTCGAGTACGTCGCCGCGGTGGCCGTGATGCGGCTCGTGTTCGGGCCGAAGATGCGGATCCAGGTGCCGCCGAACCTGCAGGATCTGGTCGAGCTCGATCTGCTCGCGCGCGCGGGCGCCGACGACTGGGGCGGGGTCTCGCCGCTCACCGCGGATCACGTCAACCCCGAGCGCCCCTGGCCGCACCTCGACGACCTCGCTGACCACACCGCAAAGCTCGGCTTCACGCTCCGCGAGCGGTTGACCGCACACCCGGAGTTCCTCGACGACGAGTGGATCTCGCCAGCGTTGCGGGCATCGGTGGACGCGCTTGCGGATCCCGCCACCGGTCTCGCCCGCGAGAACACGACACCGCAGGGCGCGAACCCGCGCCCGCGCGCCCGGGTCCTCCGCGATTCTCCGGGCTCCCGCCCCACGCCCATTGGGTCGCCAGAGATTGCCACGTCTGGGGGCCTCGACACCGCAAACTCTGGCGACCCATTCGGTGGGGCCGACGGAGAGAGCGGAGCGGGGGCGGTGCGGGGCGAAGACGCCGGCGGCAACGCGCCCGGTGGGCTGATCGCGGCGGTCATCGAGCGGGCCGCGGAGGATCCGGCCGCCCTCGAGGACGACGAGTGGGTCCGCCTGCTCACCGCGACCGGCGACGAACTCGACGCCGTCGTGCAGGCCGCCGACGACGTGCGCCGCTACACGGTCGGCGAGGCCGTCAGCATCATCGACAACCGCAACATCGCCTCGACGCTGTTCGGCTCCGCGGATCCGGGCGGTTACGACCTCGACGAGCTCGCCGCGATGGCGCGCGACGCGACCGACCTCGGACTCACGGAGATCTGCGTGCAGGGCATGGTGCCCGGCGACGCGAGCGGGTACCTCGACATCGCACGCACGATCGCCCGTGAGGCCCCGAGGATCCATCTGCACGCCTTCCGCCCGCAGGACGTGGCGGACCTCGCGGATCGCGCGGGGCTCGGGCTGTCGGGCGCTCTGACGGCGATGCGCGACGCCGGCGTCGACACGGTGCCGGGCACGGGAGTCAAGATCCTCAGCGAGCGTGTGCGCGCGCTCGTCGCCCCCGGCGACCTCGAGATCGACCGGTGGATCGAGACGATCACGGCCGCGCACCGCGCCGGGTTCTCCTCGACCTCGGTCCTGTTCTACGGGCACGTCGAGACCGCCGCCGAGCGCGTGGCACACCTGCGCGAGCTGATCCGGATCCAGCGTGAGACCCGCGGTTTCACCGAGTTCGTGCCGATCCCGATCCCGGGGTGGGGGCGCCCCCTCGTCGAGGGGCGAGCTGCGATCGATGAGCACCGCGCGATGGTCGCCGTCTCGCGCCTCATGCTGACAGGGGTCATCCCTCACATCCAGCTGCCCTGGACCCGGCTCGGGCTCGATCAGACGCGCGAACTGCTGAACGCGGGCGGCGACGACCTCGGCGGCACGCTGCGCGACGGACGCGTCGGCCCCCTCAGCGGCATCGAGGCCGGACAGGAACTGCCCCTCGAGGCGGCCCGCGCGCTCGTGAAGCCGCTGTTCCGTCCACTCCGGCTTCGCACCACGACCTACGGCGAGGTCGGATCCGCATGACGCTGCGCGTGGATGCCGCGATCGTCGGTGCCGGTTTTGCCGGGATCGCGCAGGCGCTCGCGTTGCGTGAGGCCGGCATCGAATCCTTCGTCATCCTCGAGCGCGAGGGCCGCATCGGCGGCACCTGGCGCGACAACACGTATCCCGGCATCGCCTGTGACGTGCCCTCGCACCTCTACTCCCTCGCGTCACACCCGTGGCCGCACTGGACGCGGGCGTTCGCCCCGGGCGGCGAGATCCAGGCGTACCTCGAGCGGATCGTCGCCGACGAGGGCCTCGACCAGCACCTGCTGCTCGGCACGGCACTCACCGACGCCCGCTGGGAGGACGGCGCCTGGCAGCTCTCGATCTCCCGCCCCGTGCAGGAGTCCGGCAGTCGTGCGATCCCGGCGTCCGAATCGGCCGGATCTGGTGACATCGGGGCAGGACTGCCGTCCTCCGGCGGCGGCGAGGTCGTCGCCGACCACCTCGTGCTGGCCGCCGGCCGCCTCACCGAGCCGCAGATCCCCGACGTCCGTGGGCTCGGCACGTTTGTCGGGCCCCTGTTCCACTCCTCGCGATGGGATCACGACGCCCTCCCCCACGGCGACCTGGCGGGCCGACGCATCGCGGTCGTCGGCACCGGAGCCTCAGCAGTGCAGCTCGTCCCGGAACTCGCCCGCCGCGGCGCCGAGGTCACACTTTTCCAGCGCACGCCGGCGTGGATCGTGCCACGCGAGGACCACCCCGTCGACACCGCCGACCGCCAGCGTCTGACGGACGATCCCAACGCCCTCACGGAGCTGCGAGAACGCCTCTACGCCGAGGGCGAGTCGCGATACGCGTCGCGGTCCGGGGATCCGGACGCCGCGGCCGCCGCACGCGACGTCGCCCTCGCGCACCTCGCGCGGCAGGTGCCGGATCCGGGACTGCGGCGCGCGCTCACCCCCGACTACGCCTTCGGGTGCAAGCGCGTGCTGCTCAGCGACGACTTCTACCCCGCGATCGCGAGCGGGCGCGTCACGCTCGAGCCGTCCGCGCTCGTCGAGGTGCGCGGATCCACGCTGGTCGCGGCCTCGGGGCGCACTCTCGACGCCGATGCCCTCGTCCTGGCCACGGGATTCGCGACGACCCGCCAGCCGTACGCGGGTCTCGTCATGGGCGAACACGGACAGACGCTCGACGAGCACTGGCGCGACGGCATGACGGCCGTCGCGTCGACGCTCGTGTCCGGCTTCCCCAACCTCTTCGTCGTGAACGGTCCGAACGCGTCGCTCGGCCACAACTCCTCGATCCTCGTGTCGGAGGCGCAGACGGAGTTCGCCGCCTCGCTCATCGCAGAGCGTCAGTCGGCGCCGTTCGCGTACCCCGCGCCGGTGCGGGTCACGGAGGCGATGGAGCGCGCATCGACCGACGAGATCGCCCTCCGCGCCGCGGCCACGCCCTGGCTGACGGGCGGCTGCAGCAACTGGTACGTTGATGATCGCAGCGGACGGCTCGCGTTGCTGTGGCCCGGCACGGTCGCCGATTTCCGCGCCCGCCTCGAGCGAGCCCGGTCCGCCCTCACCGAAGGAGTCACGACATGACGGTCCCCTTCCGATTCGGCTACAAGGCCTC
>DWXU01000172.1:0-6851 GCA_019119065.1 Candidatus Microbacterium pullistercoris
GGATCCGTGATGTCGTAGACGATGACGCCCGACACGCGCTCGAAGCCGATGAACGCGTAGATGCGGCCGTCGACCTCCCCGATCGTGAGGTTCTCCGGCTCGACGCCCTTCGCGTCGCTGCGGTTCTCGAGCTCATTGTTGTTGTGGCCCGAGTTGAAGACGAGCGGTGTCGACTCCGCGAGACGGGCGGTGAGCTCCTCGAACTGTGCGCCCGAGTCGAAGACGAGGTCGCCCGACGCCGTGTAGATCGAGAACGAGCGCGCGCCGTACGCGTAGAGCTCGGTGTAGCAACCCTGGTCGGCGTCGAGGCCCATCTCGGTGCTGACCTCGAGGCGCCCCAGCGCGGCGTCGTCCGCATACCCGGCGAGGTTCTCGCAGAGGGGGCCCGTGCCGGGAGCGTCGTCGGTGCCGAGATCCTTGACCCGCGCCGGCTCGACGTAGTCGCCCCACTCGCGCGCATCACCCTCGTTCGCGGTGACGAGATACGTCTCGCCGTCGACCTGGTACGACTGGATCCCGTCGGGCATCGGCATGCCGTACAGGCCCGGGTACGTCGTGATGTTGACGGTCGGGGCGTCCTCGGGATCCCGGTCGGACGCGTCGAGCGGCACCTCGCCGCGGTCGATGAACCCGAGTCCCCAGACGTCGGTGACCGTGGCTGTCGCGAGGTCGACCGTGGCGACGGCGTTCGCCTCCTGCAGCGCCGCGTAGGCGACGCCGTCCTGGACCGTGACGTACTCCGGCTCCCAGTTCGTCGAGCGCGGCAGGTCCTCGTCCAAGATCGGGCCGAAGGCGTCGCGCACTGAGGGGTCGAGCTCGACGCCCTCGAACGCGTGGAAGTCGGCGGTGCGGACGTCATCCTGGCTCGGAGCCGCGACGCCGGTGGGCAGCGTGATGACCCCGATCGACCCCTCCGGATCCGACGAGAAGTCGTCAGCCGGTTCGCCCTCGTTCGCGACGATCGCGTAGGCGCCGTCGGGCGAGAAGGTCACCATATCGGGCAGGGATCCGACGGTGACCTCGCCGAGCACCGTCGGCGCATCAGCGTTCGCGTCGAAAAACAGGATCTGGCCCGGTGCGGTCTTGTCGTCGGCGTTCTCGAGCGCGATCGCGCCGAGGCCGTCCTCCCGGATGGCGACGGAGTTCGCCACGCCGCCCTCGGCTCCCACTTGGTAGAGCTCGGTCATCGCGGTGGGATCCGACATGTCGATCGCGAAGACGGATCCCGCCGCCGCGTTCACCGAGAAGAGTCGGTTGCCGTGCGCCTGCACGATCTCGCTCGCGCCCTCGTCGAAGATGCCGGTCTCGAACGTGCCGGCGACCGAGAGGTGGAAGGGTGCGTCGTCGATCGCGTCGTAGATCGGGTCGATGTCGCCGGGCTGCGCTGCGACGGCCACGGCAGGGGCGGCGACGAGCGCGCACGCCGCGCCGGTCGCGAGGAGGATCCGAGGAAGTTTTCGCATGCCCCTTGTCTAAGGGGCGCGGGTGGTCGGCGGATGAACCGCAGATGAACGATCGTCGCCGGGCGCGCGGGTGACGGGCGCCGCGCCGGCCGCATCCGCGGACATGTGCCGCATTCACGGGTCGAGTAGCGCGATGTGGTCCGCGGATCCGGCAATTTTCCGCGCGAAGGGAACGCACGGCTGTCGGGCGAGGCGTGCCGCGACCGGAACGGATGCACGGAGCGGGGCCCGCACCCCGGAGGATGCGGGCCCCGCTCCGTGTCAGGTCAGGCCTTGCGGGTGCGTGCGACCAGCACCACGCCTGCAGCCAAGAGGAACGCGGCGCCGAACCCGAAGGCCCACGCCATGTCGCCACCGGTCGGGGCGAGCTCGTCTCCCTCGTCGCCACCGTCTCCCTCGTCACCGTCGGGGCCGGGCTCTTCGCTCGGCTGCGGCTCGGGCTCTTCCGAGGGCTCCGGCTCGGGCTCCGGCTCGGCGTCCTCCGCCGGAATCGCGCGACCCAAGGGCGACGGATCGACCATGTCGTGCTCGGCGAAGAAGTCGACCGTGGCCTCGAGATCGATGAGGCCCGTGTCGCGGAATGGCATCTGTGTGAACGCGGTGAAGTTGTCTCCTCCCGCGGCGATGAACGAGTTCGTCGTGACCGTGTAGGTCTCATCCATCGCGAGCTCGGCACCGTCGAGCGTCATCGACACGATGCGCTCGCCGTCCGCCGCGTCCTCCGCGTACTCGTACGAGAAGCCCTCCGAGATGCCCAGGTGCAGCTTTCCGTCGTCGCCGGGCTGCCACTGCTGCTCGAGCATCAGCTTGATGTCGGCGCCGGTCATCTCGCTCGTGGTGAGCGTGTTCGCGAACGGCTGCACGGCTGCGGCCTCGGCGTACGTCACGATGCCGTCGCCCTCTCCCACGTCGCTGGACGCGAACAGCAGGTCGTCGCGCAGACCGCCCGGGTTCATGACCGCGAGATCGGCGGGCTCGCCGCCGTAGTTGCCGTACTCGGTGGTCGCCCACAGGTACACGTCGGCAACCGTGTTGCCCATCGTCGACTCGACGCCGCGGTCGTCGCCCGGCACCTCGCCGCCGCGCAGGATGTCTTCGCTGATGGCGCCGACCGGAACGTTGCCCTCCTCGGCGGCCACGGCAACAGCGTCGTCCACGATCGCCTGGATGTCCTCCGCGATCGGATAGGCCGGCGCGCCGTCGTCGTCGGTGAGCGGCACGAGGGATCCCTCGATCGAGACGAGCTCGTTCGTCGTGGCGTCGACCTGGATGTCGAGCTTCGAGAGCGTGGATCCGTAGTCGTTGCCCTGCACGACGGGACGGTCGTTGATCGTACAGGGGTAACCCTGGTGGGTGTGGCCCGACATGATCGCGTCGATCTCAGGGGTCGCGTCGCGCACGATCGCACCGAACTCGCTGTCCTCGTTCGCGATCGCCTCGCACACGGATGCGTCATCGCCCGAGACAGCGGCACCGGAGTGCGACAGGAGCACCGTCACGTCGACCTCGTCGTCGATGGCGGCGGCGACGCGATTGGCGGCCTCGACCTGGTCGCCGAAGTCGACCACCGCGACGCCATCCGGTGCGACGAGGCTGGCGGTTTCGGCGGTGACCGTGCCGATGAAACCGATCGTGACGCCGTCGACCTCCCGGATCGCGTACTCGCTCAGCGCCGGGTCGCTCGTACCCGCGTGGTAGACGTTCGCGCCGAGCGTGAGGTCGGCACCGTAGCCGTCGGCTTCCCCGAACTGCTGGTAGAACGGCTGGACGCGGTCGGTGACGTCGGCGTAGCCCTTATCGAACTCGTGGTTGCCGACCGCGCTCACGTCGAGTCCTCCGACGGCGAGCGACTGCATCGTCGGCTCGTCCTGCTGGATGAAGGACGTGAAGGTCGAGGCGCCGATGTTGTCTCCGGCTGAGACGAACAGCGTGTTGGGGTTCTCCGACTCGAACTGGCGCACCGCGCCCACAAGCCCCGCGGCACCGGCGAGCCCCCCGTACGCGTCGGCCTCGAGGCGCCCGTGGAAGTCATTGACGCCGAGGATCTGGATGCCGGTCGTGTCGGGCTCGGCCGCCGCCAGGGCGGCCTGCGGCGTCAGGAACAGCGCGCCCGCGGTGGCGAGCGCGGCACCGACGCCGATGCTGCGTGTCATACGTGATCGCATTGCGGTCCTTCGAACAGGGATCGATGTGCCCCGGGTTCGGGACATCAATCACCGTTCTAGCCGGTCCGCGTGCGGGGCGCGAGACCTTCAGGTGAAATGCCTATGAACTCGCCGCGGCGACGCCGTCGGCGAATGCCTCGTCGTAGCCCTTGCGGAACATGTCAGTGGGGCCGGTGCGGGGGATCGTCCGCGCTCCGGGAAGGTCGAGGGATCCGACGAGGTCGCCGCGGCCGCGCACCACCGCGACGGGTCGTCCGGTCGCCTTTCCCTTGACGAGTTCCGCCGCGGAGCACAGCTCGTCGGCGACGCACGGGAGCGTCACGGCGAGCGGCCGGCCCTGACTGTCGACGGATCCGCGGAGATCTTCGAACACGTGGACGCCCGCGGCGCCGATCGCGCAGTCGATCTGGCCGTCGCGCCACGGACGGCCGAGCGTGTCGCTCAGCAGCACGCCGATCGCCGCGTCGAAGCGGTCGCGCAGAGCGCGGGCGATCGCGCGGGCCGAGGCATCCGGGTTCTCGGGGAGCAGTAGCACCGTGCCGTCGGGGGTGTTCGAGGAATCGACGCCGGCCGCCGCCGAGACGATCCCGAGCCGGTTCTCGACGATGCGTGTGGCGCGCCCGGTCTCGGGGTTCGTCCGTGACGCGACGACGCGCACGGTCTCCGCCGTGATGGCGTCCTCGCGGTCATCGGCCGTCACGAAGCGACCCTCAGCCTTCGAGACGATCTTGCTGGTCACGACGACGATGTCGCCCGAGCGCAGCGGATCCGTCGCGAACGCGTCGCCGATGACCGTCGCGAGATCGGTGCCGGACGTGATCTCGCCGATCCCGTCCGGCGCCCAGACCGTGATCACCGCGAGAAGCGGATCTCAGTCAGCGTCTCGCCGAGGAACGGCTCGGTGCGCTTCGCACCGTCGATCTCGAAGCCGCGCTTGAGGTAGAAGCCGGTGCCACCGGGGTAGTTCTCCGCGATCCAGCCGTACAGCGGCTCGCCGTCGTCGACGACCGCGTCGAACAGGAGGCGGCCGATGCCCTTGCGGTGCCAGCTGTCGAGGAGGTAGACGAAGTAGAGCTCCCGCGGGGCCGGAGCGTCGTCGTCGCGCGCCGGTCCCGAGGCCGCGAAGCCGACGATCTCGCCGTCGACGAGCGCCGCCGCGTGGCGATGTTCTTCCCCGCGATCCGCGTAGTTGCTCCACAGGTCGGCGAGCCTCTTCGGCGAGATCGCCTCGAGCGTGGCGCTGGAGATCATTCCGTCGTACGTCTCGTGCCACACCTTTGCGTGCACGCGTCCCATGTCCGCGGCATCGACGTCGCGGATGGGTCGGACCAAAACATCGAGCTGTGTGTCAGTGCCCATGGCGAGAGCTTAGGCCGGGGCATCTCGGACACGAAATCGTCGGCGATGCATGCCACAATATTCGTGGCGTGCTCGTGCGTAGGTGTTCAGTTGCTCCGCCGGGCCAGGAGGACAGCGTCCGCCATTCGTTTGCGAAGACGAGGAGCGTTTATGTCCCAGACCGTCTCTGATCCCGTGGCCGCGCCGGAACGCGCGCAGCACCGCCGCCGCTATCTGATGTGCCGCCCGGAGCACTTCACGGTGTCGTATTCGATCAACCCGTGGATGGAACCGGCCTACCCCACCGACACCTCGCGCGCGGTCGCCCAGTGGCAGCGGCTCTACGATGCGTACCTCTCGCTCGGGCACGAGATCGAGCTGATCGACCCGCAGCCGGGCCTGCCGGACATGGTCTACACGGCCAACGGCGGTTTCGTGATCGACGGCGTCGCGTACGTGCCGAGGTTCCGGCACGTCGAGCGTCAGGGCGAGTCGCGACACTTCGCCGACTGGTTCCGCGACCACGGCTTCGAGACGATCGAGCCCCAGTTCACGAACGAGGGCGAGGGCGATTTCCTGCTCGCGGGCGACGTGATTCTCGCCGGGCAGGGTTTCCGGTCGACCGACGATAGCCATCGCGAGGTCGCCGACGTGTTCGGCCGCGAGATCGTGTCCCTCACACTCGTGAACGCCCGCTTCTACCACCTCGACACGGCGCTCAGCGTGCTGGATCCGGTCACCGCGCCCGGCGAGACGCCGACGATCGCGTACCTGCCGAGCGCATTCGATGACCCGAGCAGGCGGATCCTCGAGGAGCGCTTCCCGAACGCGATCCAGGTGTCAGAGGAAGACGGGGCCGTCTTCGGCCTGAACTCGGCGAGCGACGGCAAGAACGTCTTCCTGTCGCCTCGCGCGACCGGCTTCGCCGCGCAACTCGCCGAGCGCGGATACACGCCCGTGACGATCGACCTCTCGGAGCTGCTGCTCGGCGGGGGCGGCGTCAAATGCTGCACGCTCGAACTGCGAGGAGGAACCCGATGACCACTGAACCACACGTCGCCCGCAACTACGCGCCGCTCGACATCACGGTCGCCACCGCCGAGGGAGCGTGGGTGACCGACCTCGATGGTCGCCAGTACCTCGACATGCTCGCCGGCTACTCCGCACTGAACTTCGGCCACCGCAACGCCACCCTCGTGCAGGCGGCGATGGAGCAGCTCGGCCGATCGACGCTCACGAGCCGCGCCTTCAAGACCGACCAGCTGGAGCCCTTCGCGGCAGCGCTCGCCGCGCTGTGCGGCAAAGAGCTGGTGTTGCCGATGAACACGGGCGCCGAGGCCGTCGAGACCGGCATCAAGGTGGCGCGCGCCTGGGGCTACCGCGTCAAGGGGATCGCGCAGGACCGCGCGAAGATCATCGTCGCGGAGAACAATTTCCACGGCCGCACCACGACGATCGTCGGATTCTCGAGCGACGAGGACGCGCGCACCGACTTCGGGCCGTTCGGGCCCGGGTTCGAGACCGTGCCGTTCGGGGACGCCGACGCGATCGAACAGGCGATCGACGACGACACCGCGGCCGTCATGATCGAGCCGATCCAGGGCGAGGCCGGCGTGATCGTGCCGCCCGAGGGGTACCTACGTCGAGTGCGAGAGATCACGCGCGAGAAGAACGTGCTGTTCATCGCGGACGAGATCCAGTCGGGGCTGGGCCGCACGGGCACGACGTTCGCGTGCGAACGTGAGAGTGTCGAGCCGGACGTCTACCTCCTCGGCAAGGCGCTCGGCGGCGGCATCGTGCCCGTCTCGGCCGTCGTCGCGAACGAGGACGTGCTCGGCATCATCGAGCCCGGGCAGCACGGATCCACGTTCGGCGGAAACCCTCT
>DWXU01000173.1:0-24644 GCA_019119065.1 Candidatus Microbacterium pullistercoris
CGCGGCGGAGCTGCGCGAGCGGGGATCCGCCGACGAGGCGGTCACGGCCCTGGAGGAGTTTCTCGAGGGGCTTGCCGAGCCGACCGAGCCCTACGGCGCCGCGCAGATCCGCGCACTGCTGCCGCAGGGAACTCCGGACGACGTCGTCGAACACCTCGTCGGCATCGGCGAGGCCGTGGGTCGATCCGCCGCCCTGCGCTTCGACCCGTTCCTCGTGCGCGGCATGGGGTACTACACGGGGACGATCTTCGAGGTCGAGCACCCGGAGGTGTCGTACTCGCTCGGCGGCGGCGGCCGCTACGACGGCATGATCGGTCGATTCCTCGGCCAGGATGTGCCGGCGGTCGGCTTCTCTATCGGGTTCGAGCGCATCCTCGACCTCGTCGAGCTCGACCCCGCAGCGGGGGGTGACTCCGTGGTGCTCGTGCACGACAAGGACGTGCCGGTCGCCGAGCTCCTCGCGCACAAGGAGGCGCTCGTCGCCAGCGGAGCACGAGTGCGCCTCGAACAGCGCCCGCGCAATCTCAAGGGCGCGCTCGAGCGCGCCGCGGCCGACGGGTACACCGTGTTCGCGACGGTCGCGCGCGGCCAGGACGAGCTCGAGCTGAAGCCGCTCGCGGAGCCGAGCGAATGACGATGCGTCCAGCGGAGGTGTTCTTCGCCGGGATCGTCATGCCGTCGGGACGAAGCCATCGGCTCGGCGGAGGCGGCCGACGCGTGAACGACCGGTGAACTCCCCGCGTTCGCGAGCGGCGGCGGGCGTGAGGTGGCCTCCGCCGCGCTAGCCTCGCGGCATGACCTCTTCCGGTTTCGTCCGGCGGCTCGGCCTCGTCGACGCCGTCGCCATCGGACTCGGATCCATGATCGGCGCGGGCGTGTTCGCGGTGTTCGCTCCCGCCGTCGCGGTCGCCGGCAGCGGAATCCTCGTCGGGCTCGTCCTCGCCGCCGTCGTCGCGTTCTGCAACGCGACCTCGTCCGCGCAGCTCGCCGCCGTCCATCCTGTCGCCGGCGGCACGTACGCCTACGGCAACGCCGAACTCGGCGCTTGGTGGGGGTACCTCGCGGGCTGGTGCTTCGTGGTCGGGAAGATCGCGAGCTGCGCCGCGATGGCGCTGACCTTCGCGGCCTACGCGGCTCCCGGCTTCGAGCGGCCCGTCGGGATCGCCGCGGTCGTGGCGCTGACGACCGTGAACCTATTCGGCGTCACGCGCACGGCGCTCGCGACCAAGATCATCGTGACCGTCGTGCTCGCCGTGCTGGCGTTCGTCGGGGCCGCCGCGATCGCCCAGCCGGCGGCTCCCGGGGGCCTCCTCGGCGACGGGATCCTCGTCGGCGGCTGGTACGGCATCCTCCAGTCCGCAGGGCTGCTGTTCTTCGCCTTCGCCGGGTACGCGCGCATCGCGACGATGGGCGAGGAGGTGACGCGTCCGTCCGTCACGATCCCGCGCGCCATCGTGATCGCGCTCGCGGGCGCCGTGGGCGTCTACGTCCTCCTCGCGTTGGCGGTTCTCACGACGCTCGGCTCCGAGGCGGCCGGATCCGCCGCCCCGCTCGCCGACGTCGTCGCGACCGCGGGCTGGGACTGGGGCGAACCGGTCGTGCGGGTCGGGGCCGCGTGCGCCTCCCTCGGGGCGCTCCTCGCACTCGTCGCCGGCATCGGGCGTACCAGCCTCGCCATGGCACGCGGGGGCGACCTGCCGCGGTTCTTCGCACGGATCCACCCGCGCTCGCACGTGCCGCACCGCGCCGAGATCGCGGTCGCCGTGATCGTCATCGCGATCGTGCTCGTCGCGGACCTGCGCGACGCGATCGGATTCAGCTCCTTCGGCGTGCTGCTGTACTACTTCGTCGCGAACGTCGCCGCTCACCGCCAGGGAGCCGCCGTGCGCCGGTATCCGCGCGCGCTGCAGGTCGTCGGCGCTCTCGGATGCGTCATCCTGGCCGCGACGCTGCCCTGGCCATCGGTGATCGGCGGTGTCGTTGTTGTCACGGCGGGGATCGCGGTGCGCGGGATCCGCCTCGTCATCGAACGCCGATCCGTGTGAGGCTCGAGTCTCGGACAGCGCGCGGCGCACTGATAGCCTCGCCCACGGGCCGCGAAGACGCTGGCGGGGCCCTTTCGATGAGGTGAGGTGTGATGCTGGGACGCGCGATCGATCGGCGACACGGCGGCCGTGCCATCTTCTTCGCGAGTGAGGATCCGACCGGTTCCGCAGGCTCGTCGGACGAAGGCGTGACCGGGTCTGCGGACACGGTGCCGACGACCTGGCGGCGGTCCGTCTCGATCTCCCGCGGCGGCGCGATCACGCTGGGTGTGCTCTTCGGCGCGACGAACCTTGCGCTCGTCGCGGCGTGCGTCGTGGGGTTGCGCACGGACGGAAGCGTCCCTGTTCCCCTGTGGATCGCGCTGGCGATCATGCTGCCGGTGACGCTCGTCGCACTCGCCGCGCTGCGCTTCGACGTCCGCATCGATGAGCGCGGTGTCGTGGCACGCGCACCGCTCGGCTGGCCCCGCGTCCGGGTCCCGCTCGAGAAGATCACCTCCGCCGAAGTGATCGCGGAGGTGAGTCCGCTGGCCGACTTCGGCGGCTGGGGGTGGCGCACTGTCGGCGCGGGCGACGGCGTCGTGCTGCGCACCGGCGAGGCGATCCGCATCGGCCGCGACCGGCGCAGCGACCTCACGATCACGGTCGACGACGCGGCGGGCGCCGTCGCCGCCCTGAACGCCCTTCGACGTGAGGCCGGGCACGCGGTCGATCGCCCCTGAGGCACGCGGGCGAACCTGTTCGCCGCGCCGCCGCGGTGCGAGATACTCGACGAAGCGATTGACCGCGCCGGAGGAGCCACCGTGACGTTGCACCACATTCCGCTGACAGCCGCACGACTCGAGCGGGGGCTGTTCGACTCCCGTCGCCGCCTGAATCGCGAGTACCTCGCTGCCCTGCAGCCCGATGCACTGCTGCAGAACCACTACATCGAGGCCGGTGTGGGATCACAGCTCTGGCACCTGCACCCCTCACGGGATTCGTCGCGCGACCGCGGCCTCGATCGCCACTGGGGCTGGGAGACGCCGGGCGCGCTCCTGCGGGGGCACTTCGTCGGGCACTGGATGTCGGCGGTCGCGCGCGAGGTCGCAGTGACCGGTGACGGCGTGCTGCGCGCGCAGCTCGACGCGGTGCTCGACGGCCTCGAGCGCTGTCAGCGCGAGAGCGACGGGGAGTGGCTGTGGGCGATCCCGCCGAGCGTCCTGCGTCGCCTCGACGAGGGACGCTCCGTATGGGCGCCGCAGTACAACATGCACAAGACCCTCATGGGCCTCGTCGACGTGCACCGTGACCTGGCCGACGAGCGTGCGCTCGCGCTCGCCCGGCGCGCGACTCAGCCACTGCTACGGTGGGTGCGCGGTCACGATGACGCCAGCTTCCAACGGATCCTCGAAGTGGAGACCGGCGGGATGCTGGAGGTCTGGGCGGATCTGTTGGAGGCGACCGGCGATCCGATCTATCGCGAGCTGCTCGACCGTTACTATCGCCGCTCGCTGTTCGACGGCCTCCTCGCGGGGCACGACGTGCTCACGAACATGCACGCCAACACCACCATCCCGGAGGTGCTCGGCGCGGCGCGCGCCTACGAGGTGACCGGGGACGACATCTGGCGGCGGATCGTCGAAGCGTATTGGGACTGGGCGGTGGTGCGCCGCGGCACGTTCTGCACGGGCGGGCAGACGTCCGGGGAGATCTGGACGCCACCGTTCGCCTTCGCGGCGCGACGCGGCGAGAAGACGCAGGAGCACTGCGCCGTGTACAACATGATCCGACTCGCCGACGTCCTGCTCCGCTGGACCGGAGACCTGTCGTACGCCGACTACATCGAACGAAACCTCTACAACGGTGTCCTCGCTCAGCAGCATCCGCAGACGGGGATGGTGGCGTACTTTCTGCCGCTCGTCGGCGGTGCCCGAAAGGACTGGGGGAGCCCGACCGAGGACTTCTGGTGCTGCCACGGATCGCTGGTGCAGGCGCACACACGCCACGCGCAGCTGGTCTTTTACGCCGACGGCGACAACGAGACCGTCACGATCGCGCAGTTCATCGCGGCACGGGCGAGCGTGCCCGTCGGCACCGCGACCGCCGATCTGCGCCTGGAGCTCCTCGACGAGGCCGATGACGTCGGTCCGGACGCGAATGCGGGGGCCGCCGGGGACCGGCATCGCCCGATGCGCACGCGGATGCGCGTGACCGTCGATGCTCCGGCGTCGATGCGGGTGCGGATCCGCATTCCGGAGTGGGCGGAGGGCGCCCCGGAAACGTCGGCGGACGACCTGGTGACGCGCGAGGGCGACGCGCTCTTTCTGGCGCACCCCGGCGGCAGGCTCAGCGTGGACGTCTCCTTCCGGTATGCGCTCCGCGCGGTGCCGATTCCGGACGAGCCGACCACGGTCGCATTCGCCGAGGGGCCGGTCGTGCTGGGCGGTCTCGTCGACCGTGAGGTGGCCCTGACCGGAGACGCGAGTCGCGCGCCCGAACTGCTCGCGCGCGACGACGAACGGCACTGGACGCGGTGGCTCCCGCGCTACCGCACGGTCGGGCAACCGGTCGCGATCCGCTTTCGACCGCTGCACGAGATCGCCGACGAGCCGTTCGCTGTGTACTTCCCCGTCGTCGGCGGATCCTGACGCGCGGTGTCAGCCGAGGTGCAGTTCGAACGTCGCGAAGGAATGCGGCGGCAGCTGAGCCGTGAGCACCCCATCCTCGATCTGTGCCTCGAGCGGCGCGGGCGCGACGCGATCGGGGGCATCGGGGTCGTTGAACGTCGTCGCGCTCTCGCCGGTCAGCACCCGTGCGCGGGTGAGCTTCGCGGCACGGCCACGCAGGTCGACACGGACGCGGCAGTCGGCGTCGACCGACATGTGCGTCAGCGAGATCAGCGCCGCATCCTCCGACGTCGAGGCGGACAGTGACACGAGGGTGAGCTCGTCGTCGCCGACCATGGTGGTGGGCGCCTCGAGCAGATGCGCCGATAACTGCCGCGCGTCGTGATGCCCGGAGTTCATTTCGAACACGTGGTACGTCGGCGTCAGGACCATGCGATCGCCGTCGGTGAGCACCATCGCCTGCAGTACGTTGATCGTCTGGGCGATGTTGGCCATCGCGAGCCGCGAAGCGTGTCGATGGAACACGTCGAAGTGGATCCCCGCGACGAGCGCGTCGCGCACGGTGTTCTGCTGGAACAGGAAGCCGGGGTTGGTGCCCTCCGCGGCGTTCCACCAGGTGCCCCACTCGTCGCATACGAGATCGATGCGCCGGTCGGGGTCATACGAGTCCATGACGGCGATGTGTCCGCGGATCACGCGATCGATGTCCGTCGCGTACGCCATCGTGTCGTAGAACTGCGCGTCGGTGAACGCAGTCGCGTCCTCCGTGTTGATGCCGGATCCGGAGTGCGTGTAGTAGTGGAACGAGATCGCCTCGTACGGCAGGCTGTTGTACAGAACGTTGGTGTGGCTCTCCACGGCGCCCTTCATGAGGGCGCGCGTCCAGTCCAGGTCGTCTTCGTTGGCGCCCGCGGCGATGCGCACGAGTCGGTTGTCACCGTGGTTGCGGCTGTACATCGCGTAGCGGCGGGCCTGTTCCGCGTAAGCCTCGGCCGACATATTGCCGCCGCAGCCCCACGGCTCGTTTCCGAGCCCCCAGAACGGCACGCGCCACGGCTCGTCGCGGCCGTTCTCGCGACGAAGGCGCGCCATGGGGCTGTCGTCGCCCCGGGTGAGGTACTCCGCCCATTCCGACATCTCCTGGACGGTGCCGCTGCCGACGTTGCCGTTGACGTAGGCGTCGGCGCCGAGGAGGTCGCACAGGTCCATGAACTCGTGGGTGCCGAAGTGGTTGTTCTCCACGACGTCGCCCCAGTTCGTGTTCGCGATGCGGGGGCGTTCGTCGCGCGGACCGATGCCGTCGCGCCAGTGATATGCGTCGGCGAAGCAACCGCCCGGCCACCGCAGGTTCGGGATCCGGAGCGCGCGCAGGGCGTCGACGACGTCGCGGCGGATGCCGCGCACGTTCGGGATCTCGGAGCCCTCGCCGACCCAGAAACCGTTGTAGATGCAGCGCCCGAGGTGTTCAGCGAAGTGGCCGTAGAGGTGGCGGCTGATCCGAGCGCCGACCACGTCGAGGTCGACGACGGCGCGGGCGACGGCGCTCAATGTGCCGCCCCCCAGTCGGCGCGCGAGGTCCGTGGCACGATGGGCGGCCGGGTGGCCGTCGTCATGAGGTCGATGCGACGCCCCTCACGCGCGGAGTCCGTGAGCGCCGTCATGATCTCGAGCACGTGCAGGGCGATGTCGCCGTGCGCGCGGGCGCCGCCGTCCCGCACGAAGTCGATCAGTCCGATGCCGCGCCCGGCGTTCTCGTAACCCGCGCGCACGGGCAGCGAATCCCAGTTGTCGGCGCCCGGACGCCTCAGACGCACCTCGCCGTCGAAGAAGTTCGGATCAGGCAGCGCGAGGGTCGCCTCCTCGCCGTGCACCTCAATCGGCGCGGCCTGGGTGGCGACGCCGTCGAAGCTGAACGTCACGGTCGAGACCGCGCCGCTGACGTGCTCGAGGATGCCGGTGACGTGCGTGTCGACCTCGACCGGGATCTCCTCGCCCGCGCGCGGCCCCGTGGCGATCTGCCGCACGTCGCGCGATCGCGACGATGCGCCCGAGACGCGTGCGACAGGGCCCAGCAGGTGGAAGAGCGCGGTGAGGTAGTACGGTCCCATATCGAACAGCGGGCCGCCTCCCTCGCGGTAGTAGAAGTCGGGGTGCGGGTGCCATGCCTCGTGGCCGGGAGCCGTCCAGGAGGCGACGGCGGCGACCGGGCGGCCGATCTCGCCGGCGTCGACGGCGGCCCGGGCGGTCTGTACGCCGGCACCGAGAGCGGTGTCCGGAGCACAGCCGACCCACGCGGATCCGGCCGCGTCGAGGATCTGGCGCGCCGGCGCGACCGTCGGGGCGAGGGGCTTCTCGCCGTAGACGTTCTTGCCGTGGCGGAGAGCCGCCAACGCGACGGGAGCGTGTGCGGCGGGCACGGTGAGGTTCAACACGGTGTCGACGGCCGGATCCGCGAGGAGTTCCTCGACCGTGAGCGAGCGACAGCCGGGGATCCGCTGTGCACCCGCGGCCGCGCGCGCCGGGTCCAGATCCGCCGTGGCGACGATGCGCACGTCAGGATGCGCGGCGAGCGTGTCGAAGTACTGTCCTGAGATGACGCCGATTCCGACTATTCCGATACCGTGCGGCTCGCCCACAGCATTCCCCTTTCGATGATGGTGCGCACATTCACGTCCCGGAGGACGACCGGACCGTGTCCGGGGGTCGCGACGAAGACACGTCCTCGGCCCCAGCGCCGCGTCCACACGGCGGGAGTGACCACCGGGCGATGCCATGGGTGGTGCGCCTGGACGGGATGGGTGGTGGTCGCGAGGACGTCGTTGAGATCGTCGGTCAGCACCCAGTACTGCTCTGTCTTCAGGGTGAAGTCCTCGAGACCCGCCATGATCTCGTGTTCGCGACCGAGTTCCGTCAGATCCACTGTGTAACAGAGGTAATTGTCCGACTCGTCGCCGGTGCGGTCGTTGGGGTGCTTCGCCGGGTGCGTCGCGAACTGCCCGCCGATCAGGTGCAGATAGTCGGAGTTGCTGCGGTACGAGTCGGCGATTCCGCCGTGCCAGCCGGCCAGACCGGTGCCGCGCTCGACCGCGCGGCGGAGACCGGTGAACGCCTCCGTGGAGATCTCCGACATCGTCACCGACTGCACGATCAGATCGGTCTTGGCCATCGTGGTCTCATCGGCATAGACGTCGTTCGACTCCGCGACGTTCACCTCGAAGCCGCTGCGTTCGAGGAATGGCAGGAACATGTCGGTGGCCTCGACGGGGCGATGGCCCTCCCAACCCCCGCGAACGACCAGCGCTCTCCGAGTGGTCATGTGCGCTCCTTCCGCTGTGATGCATCGCGAGCGAGGTACGCGTCGACGTCGGCGTCGACGTCTGCGCGTCCTCGAGAACCCGTGCGGATCGCGAGAAACACTGCCAGGTGCGTTGACGAATGTCTCGTAAATTGCGCAAAATAGACGGATGCGCGCTCCCTCCCGGGTCACCCTCGCCCGTGTCGCGAGCGAATCGGGCGTCAGCGTCTCGACGGCATCGCGAGCGGTCCGCGGGCGCGGAGATATGTCGGCGGCCACGCGCGCCCGTGTGCTGCGGGTCGCCGATGCACTGGGCTATTCGCCGACGGGGGAGAGGCGCGGGCGGCCGCGGGGTGGCACCTCGCTCATGTTCGACCTCGTGCTCGGACACTTTCACGACCCGTACACCGACGAGGTCACGGCGGGAGCGCGAACGGCTGCCGCCACGCTGCGGTACGACCTCGTCCTGACGACGGCGCACGGGAACCCGGACGACGACTGGCCGGACCGCATCCGCTCGCGCGGCACGGCGGGTGTCATCCTCGGCCTGCTCGTCCCGACCGCGGCCCAACTGGGCCGCATGCGCGAGGCCGGGATCCCGGTCGTGCTGCTCGAGCCGCCCGAGGAAGCACCCGAGCGTCTGCCGAGCGTGCGCACGACCGACCACGCGGGCGGCGCCGCGGCCGCGCAGCACCTCCTCGAACGCGGCGTGCGCCGCTTCATCGTCATCGGCGGGGCGCCCTCCTACCGGTACGGTCGCGCCCGGGTTGAGGGCTTCCTCTCGACCGTCGAGCGTGCAACGCCCGGCGCGCCCTGCGTGCGGACCGAGGCCGACTGGGGCGCGATGGGCGCGTGGCGTGCGTGCGCGCAGTCCCTCGCGCAGATCGGGGGACAGGGGCCCATCGGGGTGTTCGCCTGCTCGGACGAGATGGCGGCGGGCGCCTACCGCGCGATCGCCGAAGCGGGCCTGGTGATCCCGCGGGACGTGATGGTCGTCGGGTTCGACGACGTGCGCGGCGCCCGGTGGCTGCACCCCTCGCTGACGACGATCCGTCAGCCGATCCGCGAGATGGCGGCGGCCGCGGTGCAGATGCTCGCGCGCCAGGTCGCAGGTCGCGACCGCGTCGACGACGTCGTGCACCTCCCGACCGAGCTCGTGACGCGCGGGTCGACGCGGGCGCGCTTCCCCGTCTGACCTCCCGACGGTCGGAGATCGATCTCACAGGGTCTTGTGCCGGAGCCTCGACCTGTGCGAACAATGGTCGGATGAACGCTCAGCGCCTCATCCACCTCACCGCCGGCGACGTCTCCGTCGTCCTCGTCTCGTCCGATCACGCGCTGCCGGTCATCGCACACTGGGGTCCACGGATCCGCGCCACCGACGACGACCTCGTCGCGTTCTGGGACGCGGAGCACCGCCCGGGGCTCGAGGGCGTCTCCGACGTGCCGTATCGGCCCTCGCTGCTCCCCGAGCATGGGGCCGCGTGGTTCGGCCACCCGGGGTTCGAAGCGCATCGCGCGGGCGCCGCCTGGGCGCCCCGGTTCGTCGTGCGGTCCGTCGAGATCGACGGCGGCGAGATGACGCGCGCCGTCGTCCAGACCGGACCGGCGCGTGTGGCGTTCACAGCGCACGACGAGTGGGCGGCGGTCGAGCTCGAGATCGACCTCGAACTCTCGCCGGAGGGACTCCTGCGGGTGCGCAGCAGCGTGCGAAATGGCGCCGCCTCCGGCGAACCGCTCGAGATCCAGGGGATGACGCTTGCGCTGTCGATCCCGACGCGGGCGAGCGAGCTGCTCGACTTCGCAGGGAGATGGGGGCATGAGCGACTCCCGCAGCGGCACCCGGTCGTGCGCGGTGCGCACGTGCGTGACTCGCGGCGCGGACGGACGGGCCTCGACGCGACGACCATCCTGGCGGCGGGCGTTCCGGGGTTCTCTTCGGACGCGGGCGAGGTCTGGCTCGGTCACGTCGGATTCAGCGGCAACCATCATCACGCGCTCGAGCGCGGCGACGCGACGCTCGCGTTCCGCGGCGGGGAGCTACTGCTCCCCGGAGAGGTCCGCCTCGCGCCGGGAGAGGCCTACGAGACGCCGTGGGTCTACGGCAGCTACGGCGACGGGCTGGACACGGCGTCGGCGCGCTTCCACGCGCACCTGCGGCGTCGCTCCCGCTCGAGGTTGCGGCCGCGTCCCATCACGCTGAACGTGTGGGAGGCCGTGTACTTCGACCAGGATCCCGAGACGATTTTTGAGCTCGCGCAGGAAGCGGCGGCGCTCGGGGTCGAGCGGTTCGTCCTCGACGACGGGTGGTTCCGGAACCGTCGGGACGATCGTGCGGGTCTCGGCGACTGGACCCCCGACCTCGAGGTGTGGCCGGAGGGCCTCGCTCCGCTCGCTGACGCCGTGCGCGAACTCGGCATGGAGTTCGGCGTCTGGGTCGAGCCGGAGATGGTCAATGAGGACTCGGACCTCGCCCGCGCACATCCGGACTGGATTCTGCGCGCGCGACCGGAGCTGCCCGCGCTCTTCCGTTTTCAGCAGGTGCTGGACCTGACCAATCCCGAGGCATACGCGCACATCCTCGACGCGCTCGACCAGCTCGTGCGCGACACCGGCGCCGCGTACGTCAAGTGGGATCACAATCGCGACCTGATCGCCGCCGGTCATCCGGCGAGCGGAGGTGCCGCGGTGCACGAGCAGACGCTCGCGGTCTATCGCCTGTTCGACGAGCTGCGCGAGCGGCACCCGGCCCTCGAGATCGAGAGCTGCGCGTCCGGCGGCGGACGCATCGACCTCGGGATCCTCGAACGCGCCGACCGCGTCCACCCCTCGGACAACCACGATCCGTTCGACCGCTTCCAGCTGCTGCGCTGGACGGGGCTGCTGGTGCCTCCGGAGATGCTCGGATCGCACGTCGCGTCGCCGACCTCGAGCGTCACGGGGCGCACGCACGACCTGCACTTCCGCTGCGCCATCGCCTTCCTCGGCCATTTCGGAATCGAATGGGACATCCGCGGCCTGCCCGACGACGAGCGCGCGACGCTCAGGCACTGGATCGCGCTCTTCCGTCGTTTCCGCGGCACGATCGCAACGGGGCGCCACGTCGGCGGCGGAGAGACGGATCCGATGGCCCCCTCACTGCGCGGAGTCGTCGCTGCGGATCACTCGGAGGCGCTCTACACGATCGTTGCGCCGCCGACGGCAGCCGACACCCTCACGCGGGTGCGACTCGTCGGCCTGCACGACGAGCGTCGATACCGGATCTCGGCCGACCTCCCGGCCTCGCTCGGGCCGCCATGGCAGGTGCCGGACTGGTTGCGTGAGGCGGCGGCACTCGGCGACGAGACCGGCGCGCGCGTGATGTCGGGCGCGATGCTGCGCGATGTCGGCTTGGAGTTTCCGACGTTCCACCCTGATCGTGCGGTCGTCGTCCACGCGAGCGCGGTGAGCTGACGCGGAAG
Organism: Candidatus Microbacterium pullistercoris; assembly: GCA_019119065.1. Classification (GTDB taxonomy): domain Bacteria; phylum Actinomycetota; class Actinomycetes; order Actinomycetales; family Microbacteriaceae; genus Microbacterium; species Microbacterium pullistercoris. The sequence goes on from DWXU01000173.1 coordinate 11,411, forward strand.
ACGCCCGCACGACTCACCCCTTGAAGGCGCCGTCCATGATGCCGGCGACCATACGTCTGCCGACGAAGAAGAACACGAGCAGGAGCGGCAGGGTCGCGAGGAACGACCCGCCCATGGTGAGGGCAAGGTCGATCGTGCGGTTCGCCTGAAGCTGTTTCAGCGCGATCTGGACGGTGAACAGTTCTGGCGACTTGAGCACGATGAACGGCCACATGAAGTCATTCCACACCGCCGTGAAGGTGATGAGCCCGAGCACGAACGCCGCAGGACGCACAACGGGGAATCCGATCCGCCAGAACACCTGCCAGCTGTTGCAGCCGTCGATGCGTGCGGCCTGCATCAGCTCGTCGCTGAGGGTCGTTGCCATGTGCTGCCGCATCCAGAAGATGCCGAACGCGCTGGCGAGCCCCGGAACGATGATCGCCTGGAGCGTGTCGACCCAGTCGAGCCACGAGATGATCAGGTACTGGGGGATCACGCTGAGCTGAGCGGGCACCGTCATCGTCAGCAGCACGATCAGGAACAGCGCGTTGCGACCAGGAAAGCGCAGCTTCGCGAAAGCGAAGCCGGCCAAGGCGCACAGGATCGCGGCGAGGACCGCGACCGTCAGCGACACGATCACGCTGTTGATCAGCGACTGGATGAACGGCACGGTCTCGAAGACCTTGCTCGCGACCTCGACGAAGTTGAACCCCGGGTACAGCCGCGGCGGAATCGAGGTCACGGCGGATGCGCCCACGGACGCGATGACGAACATGTAATACAGCGGGAAGACGCTGATGATGACCGCGACGATCAGCATCGCGTACACGGGCCACGGCACCTTGCCGACGCGGTGGCCGCGCTTGGAGCGGTTCGGCCGCATCGGCAGGGGAGCGGCCCCGGCGGCCTTCGGGAGCGACTGGTCGACGGCGGACATCAGCGAGCCTTCCGTGTGCGGGTGGTGAGGAAGAAGTTGATGAGCGAGACGACGACGACGATCACGAACAGCGCGACGCCGATCGCGGATCCGTAGCCGAACTCGAACTGACCGAAGCCCTGCTCATAGAGGAAGAGCGCGAGCGTCTGGCACTGACGTCCGCCGCCACACGTGAGACCGGACTCTGGGGCGACGAGGAGAGGCTCGGTGAAGATCTGCAGCCCGCCGATCGTCGACATGATGACGGTGAAGATGATGATCGGGCGCAGCGATGGAATCGTCAGGTGAATGAACTGCTGCCAGCTGGATGCACCGTCGACGGACGCCGCCTCGTACATCTCACGCGGCATCGCCTGGAGCCCCGCGAGATAGAGCAGCGTGTTGTATCCGAACCATCGCCACATCACCATCGACGAGATGACGACCCACGAGCCGACCTGCGACGACAGGAAATCGACGCCGGGCTGGCCGAAGAGGCCGAACACCCAGGTGATGAGGCCGAAGTTCTTGTCGAAGATCTGGGCGAATACCAGGGCGGTTGCAGCGACCGACGTGATGTACGGCACGAGCAGCGCCATCCGGAAGAAGTTCGCCGCCTTGAGTGCCGCGTGATTCAGCAGGTGCGCGAGGAGCAGCGCGAGGAGGAGCTGCGGGATCGTCGAGATGAGGAAGATTCCGAAGGTGTTCACGAACGCGTTCCAGAATCGCGGATCGTGGAATAGCCGTTCGAAGTTCGCCAGGCCGACGAACGTCTGCTCGCCGACGGGGTTCCAATCGAACAGGGCGACGTAGAACGTGAACAGCAGTGGGAAGAGGCCGAAGACCGCGAAGATCACGAAGAACGGGGCGACGTACGCGTACGGAGCGATGCGTTCGGCGAACGTCTGGCGGATCTGGATGGTCGGCGGCCGGTCGCGGCGGCGCACCTTTTGGACAGGGATGGCGGATGCAGTCGCGGTCATCATCTACCTCGGTCGGGGCGGTGGCGCCGCGCGTGGCGCCACCGCCGGTGTCAGATGGGTGTGTCAGCCGCCGATCGCGGCGTTTGCGCTGGCGACGGCGTCGCCCCAGGCATCGGCCGGATCGACGTTGCCGGCCTCCATATCGACGAGCACGTTCAGCAGTGCCGCGCCGATGGCGCTGGTGTCGGGTCCGTTGTAGAACGAGTTGAACTCGAGCACCGAATCGCTGATGATCTCGCCGATCGCGGAATCGCCGAAGAACTCGTTCTGGTATTCGCGGATCTCGTCGCTCTCGAGAGCAGCCTCGGCCGCGGGGAACGTGCCCGTCTCGGCGAAGTGCTCCTCCTGGCCCTCGGGCGACAGCATCGTCTCGACGTACTGCCACGCGGCCTGCGGGTTGTCCGCCCGGGCGGGGATGGCGATCACGCTGCCGCCCCAGTTTCCGCCGACGCCGGGAATCGAGGCGACGCGCCACAGTCCTTCGGTGTCGGGCGCGTCGGTCTCGAAGCTCGAGAGCATCCACGACGGCGCCGTCGTCACGGCGAACTTGCCGTTCGCCTTGCCCGGCGCCCATCCGGACGACCAGGCGGCGATGCCGGCGCTGATGTCGGAGTCGTACGCGCGCACCGCGACGTCAAAGGCCTCCTCGACCTCGGGGTTCGTGTCGAAGACGAGCTCGCCATCAGGGGAGTAGTACTTCTCGTCGACCTGGTTGACCGTCGAGAAGAAGACGGTCGTCTCGACGTTGTCGACGAACGGCTCGCCGGTCGCCTCAACGTACTGCTCACCCATTGCGATGAAGGCGTCCCAGCTCGACCACATTTCGGCGACCTCATCCGGATCCGTCGGCAGACCCGCCTCCTCGAACAGGTCGGCGCGATACGCGAAGGCGAGTCCGCCGACATCGGTGGGGATGCCGATGATCGACCCGTCCTCACCCGTCGCGGCATTGATGGCCCAGTCGAGGTATTCCTCGCCGACGTCGTCACCGCCGAGCGTGCGCAGATCGGTGAAGTTGCCGGGATTCTCGACGAACTTCGGCAGGTCGTCGTTCTGGATCATGACCAGGTCCGGCACGCGTCCTCCGGCGAGTGCTGCCGTCAGAGCGGTGGCTGTCTCGGTCGTGCTCCCCACCTCGGAGAGCTTGACGTTGGCATCGGGGTTCTCGTCCAGGTAGCGCTCGACAGAGTCCTTCTGGCCGATGCCGGTGAAGGACCAGAATTCGAACTCGGCGTTCGGGTCATCGGACGCGCCGCCCGAGCCGCCGCCTGAGCAGCCGGTCAGGACGAGTGCGAGCGCTCCGGCCAAGGTCACGCGCAGGGCGATCTTGCGACGGTTCACAACGGCTCCTCTTCGTTGGGGACATGCGATTGCGATCGAGAGCACCATGCTCTCGGCGAGAGAACGATCTCTCAGGATCCACACGATAGCCGTCACACCGTGGCCCGGCAACCCCTCGCTTCGCTCCAGCTTCGCGTGGGAAGTGTGCAATGATCGTGACGCGAGAGATCGATCCACTACGCTTTCGCGAAAGACCTCAGGAGAGGGAGCAATGGCCCGACCCACGATCATCGACGTCGCCAGAGCAGCCGGCGTCTCGCGCGCAACGGCGGCTCGCGTGCTCGCGGGTGCCACGAACGTCGACCCCGCGATGACGTCCGCCGTGGAGCGCGAAGCGCGCAATCTCGGATACGAGACGAACGCCGCCGCGCGCGTGTTGCGCGGCGGCCGCGCTGGAGCCATCGGGCTCGTGGTCGCGTTCAACGAGATCGGCAGCATCAACGGTACGTTCTTCGCCACGGCGCTCAAGGGAGCGGCGAAGGGCCTGTCTGCGGGCGACGTCCAGCCTGTGCTGCTGCCCGCCGACGACGAGGACCGGACGAAGATCCCGAAGTTCCTGCGGTCCGGCGCCGTCGACGGTGTCGTCGTGATCCTGCAACACGAGATCACGCACCTCGTCGAGGTGCTTGCTGACGCGCCCGTGCCGATCGCCTGGGTGGGACGCCCGCACGGCGACATCGGGCCGGATCCCATCATCGTCGACGTCGACAATCATGGCGGCGGCGTCCTGGCGGCGCGCGCGCTGGTCGAGGCCGGCCGTCGCCGGATCGGGATCATCACCGGGCCGCCCGACATGGAGCAAGCCAACGACAGGGCGCGAGGCTGGACCGAGGAGCTCACACGGTCCGGGATCGCTCCCGGACCGATCGTCCACGGCGATTTCACCGTCGACAGCGGGATGGCGGCGATGACGCGGCTGCTGCAGCGCGATCCGGAGCTCGACGGCGTGTTCGCGTCGTCCGACCTGATGGCCGCGGGCGCGATGCGCGTGCTGCAGGCGGCCGGGCGCCGAGTGCCCGTCGACGTCTCGCTCGTGGGCTTCGACGACGTGCTCATCGCGACGACGTCCGAACCGCCCCTGACGACGGTTCGGCAGCCGCTCGAGGAGATGGGACGCGCCGCCGCAGAGGCGCTGATCGCCGTGATCCAGGGCGATCCGGTGGATCGGGTGCGGGAGTTCCCGACCGCGCTCGTGCGGCGAGAGTCGCTGTGAGAACCGGCGACGCGGTCCGGGAGTGCGGGTGACGCGCTGGCGCTTCACGACGCGGACGGCGGCGCCGACCTGGGAGGACGGGCTCGTCGTCGGTAGTGGACGCATTGGCGCGATCGCATACGGACCGGCCGACGCGCTCACGATCGCGCTCGCTCACGAGCGCTTCCTCCTTCCGGTCAACCCCCGGCCCGATGCGCCCGACCTCACCGGCGTTCTCCCCGAGATGCGCGCCCGGATCCTCGCCGGTGACGGCTCCGCGGCCGCCAACCTGCTCGAGTCAGCCGCGAACGAGGCCGGATACGACGGCCTCGTCTGGACCGACCCGCTCGCCGTGTGCGCGACGCTCGCGGTGGCGTCGCCCGGAGGCGTCACGGATGCGGTGCGCAGCATCGATCTGCGCCGGGGCACGGCGACGATCGCGTGGGCGGACGACCGTGGCGGCGAGCGCCGCGTGACGCTGGTGGCCCCGCGCGGCACGGACTCTGTGTGGATCGCGCTGGAATCCGACCTCGCCGCCGAGGTGACGTTGCGACTCGGGCTGGATCCGCGCGACGACGGCCCCGCCGCGTCCTTCGCACCCGACTACTCCGGGCGGGTCACCTCGGCCGTGGCGGGTGGGCGAATCGGTCGGCTCGAGCTGCGCGATGCGCACGGCGAGCGCCTCGCCCGCGTGCGGGCCACCGGGGCGAGGTCGTGGGACGCGGGTGATCCGCAGGCACTCGTCGCGCGCGTGATCGTGCCCGCCGGCGGCCGCACGCTGCTGCGCCTGGACGTCGAGGTCGCCGGCAGTCCGGTCCGGCCGGCCGACGACGCGGACTGGGACGCGATCCTGCGCGACCAGACCCGGCCGCATCGTGAGCTGGTCGAGGCCTCGACGCTGCAGCTGGAGGGACGCGAGGGTCGGGTCGTTGAGGAGATCTGGGATCGCGCGGCCGCAGGTGATCCGGCGGCTCGGCGGCGGGCGATCGAGATCGCCTACGCCGCTGGTCGATCGCACATCATCGCGGCCACCGGCGAGCTGCCTCCCACGCTGCAGGGAGTCTGGCAGGGCACATTCACGCCGGCCTGGTCGGCCGATTACACCCTCAACGGAAACGTGCAGAACGGCGGGATCGCGGGGCTCATCCCGACGGGAACCCCCGAGTTGGCTGCCTCGCTTCTCGAGCTCATCCTGCCGTTCGCCGACCACTACCGCGCGAATGCGCGCCGCGTCTTTGGAGCCGACGGCATGCTGCTGCCGTCGCGCATGTCGACGCACGGTAAGGCCGATCACTTCAACGCCCGGTTCCCGCACCTGTTCTGGACGGGATGCGGCGGCTGGGTGCTGCGGGTCATCGCCGATCTGGTCTCGGTGACGGGCGACCGTTCGCTCGTCGACGACCGCGTGTGGGAGCTCGTCGACGGCGTCCTCCGATTCGCCGAGACGGCGACGGTGTCGCGCGATGGCCTCCGGCACTTCGTGCCGAGCTACTCGCCGGAGAACACTCCGTCAGACGCCGAATCCTCGCTCGCCTCGGACAGCACGGCCGACGTCGCGATCCATCGTGACGCCGCCCGCGCCGCGGCCGTGCTCGCGCGCGCTCGCGGCGATGAAGCGCTCGAGGAGCGCTGGACCGCGCTCGTCGACGCGCTCCCGGACTATCGGATAGCCGACGACGGCACGCTCGCCGAGTGGATCGGCCAGCCGTGGCGCGAGAATCACGCCCATCGACACGCGACGCAGCTCTACCCGCTCTGGTACGAGGTCGACCCTGCCTTCACGGGGCCGGGGGAGCGAGCCGCGCGCCTCCGCGAGGCCGCCCGGGCCACGATCCGGGCCAAGATCGCGTGGCGGGCGGCCGACCCGACGCCGCCGCCCGGGCGCATGGAGATGGCGTTCGGCCTGGTGCAGCTCGGGCTCGCATCGGCGGCGTTGGGTGACGCCGACGACGCGCTTCGGTGCGTGGAATGGCTCGCCGTCGATCACGTCGCGCCTGCGCTGACGACCCGTCACGATGCCGGGCGCATCTTCAATCTCGACGCGAGCGGCGGACTGCCTGCGCTCGTGGCCGCCATGCTCCTGGGATCGACCGCCGACACCCTCACGGTCCTTCCCGCCCTTCCCGAAAGCTGGCCGACCGGGCGCGTGACGGGGCTGCGCGGACGGGGCGGCGTCGTCGTCGACGTCCTCGAATGGGACGGTTCGTCGTGCGCGCTCGAGCTGCGTCGGCTCGACGCGGCCGAATGGCTCTGTCCGGATGGCCGTGTGCGCCTGCTCCCCGGGTCAGGTTTCCGGTGCGAGGACCCGCGGGACGAGGAACTCACGCTGCGGGCCGGCGAATCCGCGACCGTACGGCTCGTGCGCGCCCGAGCCCGGTGACCCTCGCACGAGACCTGGCAGGATCGGAGCATGACCCTCATCCACTCTGCGCAGCTTGTCGCCGACGGCTCGACCGAGACCGACGCGTGGGTGCGGTTCGCGGGCGACCGCATCGCTGCCCGCGGCATGGGATCCTCGTGGCGCGCCGAACAGGATGAGGACGTCGTCGACGCCGACGGGGGCATCCTCGTTCCCGGCTTCGTCGACCTGCACTGCCACGGTGGGGGAGGCGGCGCGTTCGACGGTGACCCTGCGGCGATCCGCGACGCACTCGCGACCCACCGCGCGCACGGCACGACGCGCAGCGTGCTGTCGCTCGTGACGGCCCGGATCCCGGACCTCGCCCGGCAGGTCGGCGCGATCGCTGACGTCGTCGACAGCGATCCGCTCGTGCTCGGCTCGCACCTCGAAGGCCCGTTCCTCGATCACGCCCACCGCGGCGCCCACGATCCGACGCTGCTGACCGATCCGCAACCGCGCGACGTCGACGCGCTCGTCGACGCCGGGCGCGGATCCGTCGTGCAGGTCACGATCGCCCCGGAGCGGCCCGGGGGCCTCGACGCGGTCGACCGCTTCGTCGCCGCGGGCGTGCGTGTTGCGGTCGGACACACCGCGGCGAGCTACGACGAGGCTCTCGCGGCCTTCGACCGCGGCGCGTCGCTGGTCACCCACGCGTTCAACGCCGTCGACGGCATCCATCACCGCGCGCCGGGGCCGGTCGGCGCCGCGCTGCGACGCCCGCACGTCACGATCGAGGTCATCAACGACGGCGTGCACGTGCATCCTGCCGTCGTGAAGATGCTGTTCGACGCGGCTCCCGGCCGCGTCGCGCTCATCACCGATGCCATGTCCGCCGCCGGAAAGGCCGACGGCCGCTACGACCTCGGAGGCCTCGCCGTCACCGTCACGGAGGGCGTCGCCCGGCTCCTCGACGGGGGAGCGATCGCGGGGTCGACGCTGCTCCTCGACGAAGCCCTCCGCCAGGCGGTCGACGCGTGTGGTCTCCCGCTCGTCGACGCGGTCGACGCCCTCACGCGGATCCCGGCGCGTGCCATCGGGCGCGATGACCTCGGCTCGCTCTCGGTCGGCAGCGCGGCCGACGCGGTGCTGATGTCCTCCGCGTTGCGCGTGCGCCGCGTCTGGGGCGCGGGTCGCGAAATCGGCTGACGGACTACGCGAGAGTCTCGATGCGTGCGGATGCGTCGGCCGCCGGGGTGTCCCAGAGTGCCGCGACGGCGTCCGCGAGCGCCTGTTCCCGTCCGGCGAGCTGATCGACGCGGAAGATCGTGCAGGATCCGGTCTGCGCGCGCTGATGTGCCCGCGCCGCGGAAGAGAAGCCGTGCGCGACCGCGTGGATCCAGGCCTCGGTGGCGGCCTTCATGGCGACGTAGTTCGCGCCGCCGGCTCGCGGTCGGGTGACCTGCACGGATGAGACCACCGCGACGCGCGCGGCTGGCGACGCGTCGAGCAGCGGCCAGGCGGCCCGGCACGTGTGGCGCACGGCCGAGAGTGCTGTCGACAGGAACGCCCAGTCCTCGTCGGACTGACCGGAGATGCCCCCGCCGCCGCGCCACCCGCCCACGAGCGGGATGAGACCGTCGAGCGAGGACAGCGCGCCGATCTGTTCGTCGACCGCGGCCGCATCGGCGAGGTCCAGCTCCATCGTCAGGAACCCGCTGTCGGCGAACCGGGCGAGCTTCTCCGGCGAGCGACCGGCGACGATGACGCGCGCGCCGCGGCCGCGCAGCGCGTGAGCGCACGCCCAACCGGCCTCGGACGTCCCGCCCGCGAGCAGAACCTGTCGTTCCTCGAGAGTTCCCCGAATCGTCATGTTGCCATCCTCGCGCGTGATCGCGGCCCGCGCCACCGCCCGCAGCGCGGGGGCGACGCTCGCCGGATATCGGCCGCCGCGGCGACGCCATAGACTGTGCGGTGGGTCTCATCACCCGACAACGCCCACATTTCAAGGAGTACATCCGTGGCACAGATCGAAGCAGTAGGCGCACGCGAGATCCTCGACTCCCGAGGGAATCCGACCGTCGAAGTTGAGGTCCTCCTCGACGACGGAATTGTGCAGCGCGCGGCGGTTCCGTCGGGCGCCTCAACCGGAGCATTCGAGGCGTACGAGCTGCGCGACGGCGACAAGGATCGCTATGGCGGCAAGGGCGTGACGAAGGCGGTCGCGAGCGTGATCGACGAGCTCGGTCCCGCGATCGAAGGTCTCGACGCCGCAGACCAGCGTCTCGTCGACCTGACGCTGAACGAGGTCGACGGCACGGCCAACAAGAAGCGTGTCGGCGCCAACGCGATCCTCGGCGTCAGCCTTGCCGTGGCCAAGGCGGCCGCAGACAGCGCCGATCTGCCGCTGTACCGCTACGTCGGCGGCGCGAACGCGCACATCCTCCCCGTCCCGGCGCTCAACGTCATCAACGGCGGCGAGCACGCCGACAACGGCATCGACATGCAGGAGTTCTTCCTCGTGCCGCACGGCGCCGACTCGTTCGCCGAGTCGTTGCGCTGGGGTGCCGAGGCGTACCAGGTCCTGAAGAAGGAGCTGCTCACGGGCGGCTTCGCGACGGGCCTCGGTGACGAGGGCGGCTTCGCCCCGGACCTCCCGAGCAACCGCGCAGCACTCGACTTCCTCATGGCGTCGATCGAGAAGGCTGGCTTCACCCCCGGCACGGACATCGCCGTTGGCCTCGACGTCGCGTCGACCGAGTTCTTCGCGAACGGCGTCTACACGTTCGAGGGTAAGGAGATGTCGGCCGAGCAGCTCACCTCCTACTACGAGGAGCTGTTGGCGAACTACCCGCTCGTCACAATCGAGGACGCGCTGGCCGAGGACGACTGGGATGGCTGGGCCGCCCTCACGGCGCGCATCGGCGATAAGGTGCAGCTTGTCGGCGACGACCTGTTCGTGACGAACCCCGAGCGTCTGAAGCGCGGCATCGACGAGGGGATCGCGAACTCGCTGCTCGTCAAGGTCAACCAGATCGGCACGCTCACCGAGACGCTCGATGCGGTCTCGATGGCGCACAACGCGAACTACACCTCGATGATGTCGCACCGTTCGGGCGAGACCGAGGACGTCACGATCGCCGACCTCGCGGTCGCGGTGGGCTGCGGCCAGATCAAGTCGGGCGCGCCTGCGCGCAGCGACCGCGTGGCGAAATACAATCAACTCCTGCGCATCGAAGAGGAACTCGGCGACGCGGCGACGTTCGCGGGCCGCGGTGCCTACCCGCGCTTCCAGGGCTGACGAACGACACGCACCACGAGAGAGGGGGCCGCATGCGACGACACGCGGCCCCCTCTTCGCGTTCCCGGGCGGGGTCCGGGCGCCCGCGACCCTCCGCCCGCGACTGGCTGAGCGGGATCCGGCTGTCCGGGTTCACCGTCATCATGCTCGGTCTCGTCGTCCTGGGCGCGTTCGTGCTCGTCCCGTCCGTGAGCGGCTACGTCGACATGCGTCAGCAGATCACACGTGCCGAGGCGAGTGTCGCCCTCGCGGAAGAGCAGATCGCCGAGCTCGAGGTCGAGCGCGACCGCTGGCACGACCCGGCGTTCATCATGAGCGAGGCGCGTGAGCGGCTGTACTACGTCGAGCCGGGCGAGATCGTGTACCTCATCGAGGACGATCTCCCCGCCGCCGAGGACGAGGATCCGGAGCCGGTCGATGACGAGGTCGCCAAGGATGAGCATGACTGGATGACGGTCACGCTGCGATCGATCGTGCAGGCCGGCCTCGCCGAGCAGGGCGTCGCGTCCGACGACGAGGTCTTCGCTCCCTGATCCTCTCCTCACGGCACTTTGTGCCGCGCCGAGCCTCGGGCGGCGGGGCCCCAGACAACGCGGGTAACCTCGCGGTGTGACGATTCCCCCTTTCGATCCCGTCAGCGAGCAGGAGATCCGCGTGGTCAGCGCGCAGCTCGGCCGACCCGCCCGCGGCGTCGTCGGGATCGCCGCGCGCTGCGTCTGCGGTAACCCGACCGTCGTCGCGACGGCGCCGCGCTTGCCGCAGGGGACCCCGTTCCCGACGTTCTACTACCTGACCCACCCGGCCGCGACCGCCGAGATGTCGCGCCTGGAGGCCGGTCAGGTCATGGTCGAGTTCACGCACCTGCTCGCCGAGGATCCCGTCGTCCGCGACCAGTACGCGCGCGCCCACGCGGCGTTCCTCGCAGACCGCGCGCCCTACGGCGACGTGCCCGAGATCGCCGACGTCTCCGCGGGAGGGATGCCGACCCGCGTCAAATGCCTCCACGCCCTCGCCGGCCACGCGCTTGCCGCGGGGCCCGGCGTCAATCCGATCGGCGACCTCGCGCTCGAGCGCTCGGCGTGGTCGCCCGAGCGATGCGAGTGCACCGACCCCGGTGCGGCTCTCGCCGACGACGGAGCTCCGGCGGCATGACCACCCGCGCGCATCGCAGGATCGGCGCGGCGCTCGCCGTGCTCGTGACGGCGGGTGCGCTTGTGGCCGCACCCGGCGCGGCCATTGCGGCCACGGATCCGGACGCGCCCGCGGCACGCGAGTCGCCGACGCCCTCGCCGACGCCGACGCCCACGCCCGACCCGATCCGGGCCTCGGAATACTGGCTCGAGGACTACGGCATCGAGGACGCCTGGGAATCCACGCGTGGCGAGGGCGTCACGATCGCCGTGATCGATAGCGGCATTGCCGACGAGATCGACGAACTCGACGACGCGGTCGCGGGCGGGACCGACGTCTCGGGCATCGGCACACCGGACGGTCGCACACCCATCGGCACCAACGCCCACACGCGCAGTCACGGCACGTGGGTCGCCTCGCTCGCCGCGGCGCGCGGCACGGGGGAGGACGAGGGCATGATCGGCGTCGCTCCCGAGGCCGACCTGCTGTCGATCTCGATCGGCTTCGGATCCGTGAGTGACGTCTCCTTCGCCGACCAGGTGGCGAACGCGATCGTCTGGGCCGTCGACCATGGCGCCGACATCATCAATCTCTCCGTCACGACGAACCAGACCGCGTGGGGGGAGACGTGGGACGAGGCGTTCATGTACGCCTTCGAGCGCGACGTGCTCGTGGTCGCGGCGGCCGGCAACCGCGCGAGCGGCACGATGATGGTCGGCGCGCCGGCGACGATCCCCGGCGTACTCGTCGTGGGCGGCGTGGATCCGTCTGGACGGGCGAGCCACGACGCATCGACGCGCGGCGTGACGATCGGGGTCTCGGCGCCGAGCGAGAAGCTCATCGGAATCGGGCCGACCGGAGGCATCGACCGGTGGCGCGGCACGAGCGGCGCGGCGCCGATCGTCGCGGGCGTCGCGGCGCTCGTCAAAGCGGCCCATCCGAACCTCGACGCGGGCAACCTCATTCATCGGATCGAGGAGACCGCCGTCCCGGCGGCGGGACAGAACGGTGCCCACGATCCGAACTACGGACACGGCATCATCGACGCCGAGGCGGCCGTGTCAGACGACGTCGCGACTGTTGAGCGCGACCCGGCCGCGGAGCTCGCAGAGTGGATCCGGATCAACCGCGGCGCGTCGTCCTCCGGCGAGGTCGAAGAGGGCACGTCGCCGACGCCCGCACCGATCGAACTGCCCGCGCTTCCGCCGCCGGATCCGCCCGCGGAAGCCGCGAATCCGTTCCTGCCGTCGCCCGAGAGCCTGCGGGAGGTGACGCTGCCGCTCGTGGCGATCACGGCCGCTGGTATTCTTGTGCTGATCGGCGTCATCGTCGTGTCACGGCGCGTTCGATCGCTTCGTGCGGAGCGCGAATCGAACACCTGACTATTTCAAGGAGATTTTCTTCCGTGCCCAAGATTCTCATCGTCGGCGGCGGCTACGCGGGCTTTTACACCGCTTGGAAGCTCGAGAAGCACCTTCGGTCGAATGAAGCCGAAGTCGTGCTGGTCGACCCGCTTCCCTACATGACCTACCTTCCGTTCCTTCCGGAGGTGGCCGCCGGTAGCATCGAGCCGCGTCACGCGGTCGTCTCGCACCGCCGACACCTCAAGAAGACGAAGATCGTCAACGCGAAGGTCACGAACATCGACCACGCGAACAAGACGGCGACGATCAGCGCCCCCGGGGGTGAGGACTGGGAGTACGAGTACGACCAGATCGTCGTCACGGCCGGATCGATCTCTCGCACCTTCCCGATCCCCGGCATCGCCGACCACGCGATCGGCATGAAGTCGATCGAGGAGGCCGTCGCGGCGCGCGACACGCTGATCCGCAACTTCGAGCTGGCCGCGAGCCTTCCGAAGGACAGCGAGCTTCGTCGCCGGCTTCTTACGGTGATCGTCGTCGGCGGCGGCTTCGCCGGTATCGAGGCGTTCGCCGAGCTGCGCTCCGCTGCGAACGCGCTGCTCGGACGCTTCCCGGAGATCACGTTCGACGAGACGCAGTTCCACCTCATCGAGGCAATGGGCCGCATCATGCCCGAGGTGTCGCTC
>DWXU01000174.1:0-8250 GCA_019119065.1 Candidatus Microbacterium pullistercoris
ATCGACATCGGCGGCCCCGGCACCGCAGCCGGTGTCCGCCACGTCATCGGGTGACTGACCGGTCATCCGGCAGATCACGAGATCGGGCGGAAACGCCCAGGGGGAAGACCACTATGTTCCAGGGATTCAAACAGTTCATCCTGCGCGGGAACGTCGTCGAACTCGCCGTCGCCGTGATCATCGGCGCCGCGTTCGGCGCCATCGTCACCGCGTTGGTCGACTACGTCATCAATCCGCTGATCGGAGCCTTCGTGCCCACCGGCGACCTCGCCGCGTGGACGATCACGATCCCCGGCATCGTCGCCGACGCCCAGCTCGGCATCGGCGGCATCATCTCCGCCATCATCAACTTCCTCGCGATCGCGCTCGTCGTCTACCTCGCGATCGTCCTTCCGATGAACAAGATCGCCGAACGTCGCGCCGCAGGAGCGCCCGCCGAGGAGATCCCGCCGACCACGGAAGAGCTCCTCGCCGAGATCCGCGACCTGCTCGCCGAGAAGAACAGCCGCTGACGCATCGGGCACCGTCCTCCAGGGCGGTGCCCACCGTCCGCCGCTCTCAGTAGTGCGGCGGTTTCTCGCGCCGCAGGGGGTCGTTTCGGTCGACCGCCTGCTGCTCTTCGCCGTCGTCGCGCAGCGTCGCCTCGGCGTCGGAATCGTTCAGCGTGCCTTCGACGCGCGTGAGGCGCGCGCGACGGGATCCCCGGACCTTCTCGACGCGCTGGCGCTCGTCTTCGCCCATCAGGGTCAGTCGATCGGGGCCGTCTCGGCGTCGACGCGGGAGACGTCGCCCGCGACGCCGAGGACAGCCGCCACCCGCTCCGCAACGGCGCGGGGATCGCTGTAGAGATCGAACGCGTGCACCCGCACATAGTGCCAGCCGAGACGGCGCAGCACCTGTGGACGCAGCCGCAGCGACTCGCGCAGCGACTCGCCACTCGCCTCGGGATCCGACTCGACGACGACCGCCTTGCCGTTCGCCTGGGCGACCAGTGGCAAGAGGCCGCGGTAGTCGATCTCGACCGCGACGCCCATCTGCCGCAGCTCGCGAGCGAGAGCGCGCGTGAGCGGATCCGCATCGTCTTCGCGGCGCAGCGCCTTCGCACGTTCCTCGTAGGAGCGCAGGATGTCCATGAGCATGGCGGCGCCGTTCGCGAAGCGTCCGTCGTCGATGTCGGGCGGCTTGACGCACGAGACGATGACCATCGAGCGGCGCGCGCGGGTCATACCGACGGTCAGCAGGCGCTCTCCGTCGTCGCTGGAGAGGTCGCCGAGTTCGCTGAGCACGCGGCCGTGACGCGTCTTGCCGTATCCGAGCGAGAAGATCACGCGGTCGCGGCTCTCCGCGACCGATTCCTCGAGCGTGAGGACGGCGAGCGGTTCCTCGCTGCGGCGCGAGATGAAATCGGCGACGTCGCTGCGCCCGGCGAACGCGGCCGTGACGGCTGCGCGGACGCGATCGGCGTGCTTACGACTGGCGGTCACGACCATGAGCGACTCGCCGGGCCGGTTCACCGCGTGCTCGACGACGAGCGTCACGACGCGCTGCACCTCGACGTCCGGGCTCTCCACCGCGCCCGTCTCGGCATCGGGGGTTCCCTTCCCGCCCTCGACGTAGTCGACCGACAGGCTGCCGCGGCCGAGATACGAACCGGCCCACGGCAGCGAGATGATCTCTCCCCCGTAGAACGCATCGTTGACGAGGTGCGCGAGGTCTTCGCCGCCCGCGCGATAGCTCCGCGTGAGCGTCTCGACCGGGAGGATCTCGGCGATGCGCTCGAAGGCGCTGCGGGCGTCGTGCTCGTCGTCGACGGACGGCATCTCGGCGGCCGTCGAGATCTCAAACGGTGTCGGCCGCTGGGTCACCGGGTCACCGAACGCGACCACCTGCGAGGCCCGGCGCAGCGCCGGCGCGGCCTCGGCGAGGTCGATCGCCGCGCAGTCGACGAGCATGACGCAGTCGAACCGCTCGCTGTCGGGAATTGCGGGGACGTCGTACGGTGAGGCAAGCCACACCGGCGCGAGCGTGCGCATGAGCGTCGGGGCGTCGGCGAACAGCTGAGCGGGCGTGACGTCGCCGCGGGTGAGAGCGCGACGCAGGCGGTCGGCCTCACCCGGCTCGTCGACGATCCCGATCTTCCACTGGGCCGCGAGCTGAGCTGCGAGCAACGGTCCGGACGCCGCAGCGTGTGCCTCGTCGACGAGGCGGAAGTCCTTCTCGAGGCGGTCGACGACGCTCGTCGATGCACCCAACAACGAGGAGTCCTCGTGCAGCACGTGCTCGAGCGCCGACTGCCACCACGTGAACTCGAGTTCCTCTCCGACGCGCTGCTCGTCGACGTGACGGACCGACAGCTCGGTCAGCAACGGCGCGAGGCCGAGGTCGTCGAGCTGCGTGCGCAACTCTGCGCGCTCGACGATGTTCTCGAAGACGTCGGACTCCGCCGCGAGACCCGCGAGTGTGCGGATCAGTCGCTCGACCGGCAGCGCCGCGAGGCGGGTGCCGCGCGCCAGCGCGGCGTCGAGCGTCTCCAGGTCGCGTTCAGCTTGATCCCACTGCGCCTGCACGTCGGCAAGGCCGAGCGGGATCTCGGGTGCACCGACGCCGTCGACCAGGTGCTTCCACTGCGCGCGCTGGTGCTGGATCCGCGTCAGCGCGCCGTGCATGTCGGGCACGTGCACGCCGGGACGCACGAGCTCGCGTGAGAGTCGCTTCAGTCGTCGGCGCTGCGCGCTCGACATGCCGACGGCATCCTTGCGGGGGGCGTGAGCCTTGATCATGTCGCTCAGCGGGCGGTCGAACGCCACGGGCTGGAACGTGTCGAGCGAGTCGCGGATGCCGTGCAGCAGCCGCAGGTACTCCCCCAGCTCGTCGAGGGTCGTGAACGCCCGCATGTGCGTCTGCGAGATGAGCTGGTATCCGTGCTCGAGCAGCTGCGGAACGGACTCCTGGTGCAAGGTGCCTGCGAGCGCGTGGGCCTCGCGTGCTTCTTCCGTCGATTCGAAGGTGACGCCGTACCAGGGCGAGTCGTCCGGTCCGATGCGGAACTCACCGAGGCGCGCCGCGAGCGCGAGCGTGCGCGCGGCGTTGTCCCGGCCATTCGCGAGTCGTTTGAGCGCCGCGGATCCGATGCGCGCGGACGAGCTGGGCGCTACCGGCAGCGAGGCCAGCCGTGTCAGCTCGCGCGTGATGTCGAGGACGGAGACGCCGAGGTCGTCCCGAGGCTCGGCGAGCGCGTCGCGGTAGTCGCGCAGCACGGCGCGGAGGCGCACGAGCGCGTCGTCGACGTCGGACACCTGCGGCTGCGTGGCCTTCTCGTTGCGTGCGATGGCGCGGATCAGGTCGGATCGCAGCGCCTGTGGTGTGACGGCGAGACCGTCGAGGTGGATCCCCCGGAAGCGGTGGGCGACGCCCTCGAGCGTCGACCGGCGCGCACTGACGATGAGCACCCGTCGACCGGCGCGCACCTGCTCGCCGACCGCGTTGATGACGGTCTGCGTGCCGCCGGTGCCGGGCAGCGTGTGCACGGCGAGCGACTGCCCTGCCGCGATCCGCGCCAGCACCGCCTCCTGCTCCGCGTCGGCGTCGAGCAGGAGCGTGTCTGACGCTGGCGACCGGTCGTCGGGGTCGGACGGCAACGCGATCGGCCGAACTTCCTGCACCGCGCGCAGGTCGTCTTCATGCCCCGCGAGTGCGTTCAGGATCGGGTGATCGAGGTTGTCGAGGTCGCGCGTCATCGCTCCCGCGATGTCGGCGAACGTCGAGACGATGAGCCGTGCCTTGACCGAGAAGGTGTCGACGTGATTCGTCAGCTGACGCAGCCGGTCGATCACGGGCTGCGGCTGGAACAGACCGTCGTCGTAGGCGAGCGAGGCGAGCGTCTCGCGGTCGAGATCGACGCCGAAGTGGTCGCGCGCCGCTCGCACCAGCTCCGGGTTGATGACGAAGCTCCCACGGAGCTTGAGCTCGAAGTCGGCGTGATGGCGGCGCAGGCCGAGAGGACGCAGCAGCACCGGCGCGGTGAACCGCTCTGTGCCGACGCGCCACGAGGCGAGCCCCACGCCCAGGCGCACGGCATCGATGCCGCGCGAGGTGCGCAGCTCGACGTTCTTCGCCGCGATCCGCTCCGCCGCGAGACGGGCGCGCCGCAGGGCGACCTCGTCCCGGAAAAGATTCGACAGCAGCGTCGAACGGCCGGTGATGAACTGCGGCAGACTGCCGGGATGGGCGGTCGTGATCTCGATGAACCCCTCGGGACCCTCGCGGTACGACAGCAGCGTCGACGCTCCGCCGAGCGTCCGCGCTCGCTGGCGCAGACGCTCGCGTTCGGCCTCGGCGGCGTGCACGACGGTCACATCGGATTCGGCTACCCGCAGGTCGCTCGGTGTCACGCCGTCCTCCGTTCCCGACAGCGCTGCTGAGCCTCTGATACGCCACACATGCGCAAGGGTACGCACGCGCGGCGCGTTTGCCGTGTCGCATCGCCGCGTGGCCCGTAATCCGTCACGATTCCCGGCCACGGCCACGTCCACAGCCGAGATCTCGCGCGGATCGTCAACAACGCCCCTCACCGGCCCGTGCGCAGATCCCCGCGCGAGGCCAGGATGGTGAGCATGAGCGAATCGACGAACGGGCTCGTCATCGGATCCGACGGTCTGGCCCGCCCCGCGTGGGCGGACAAGAGCGACCTGCTGCGCGACTACTACGACACGGAGTGGGGCATGCCCGTGCGCGACGAGCACGGCGTCTTTGAGCGGCTGAGCCTCGAGGCGTTCCAGTCGGGCCTGTCATGGGCCACCGTGCTCACCAAAAGGCCCGCCTTCCGCGAGGCGTTCGCGCAGTTCGATCCCGTGACGGTCGCGAGCTTCGACGACGCGGACATCGGGCGCCTGCTCGCCGACGCGCGCATCATCCGCAATCGCGCGAAGGTCCTGGCGACGATCGACAACGCGCGCGCCACGCTGGCGCTGCGCGACGACGGCACAGACCTCAGCAACCTCGTGTGGAGCTTCCGCCCGGAGCGGACTCCCGAGCCGCGGACGGTGGCGGACGTCCCCTCGTCCAGCGCGGAGTCGGTCGCGCTCTCCATCGAGCTCAAGCGGCGCGGCTTCCGCTGGGTCGGACCGACGACGATGTTCGCGCTGATGGAGGCGATCGGCATCGTCGACACCCACCTCGTCGGCAGCCACCGGAGAGGAAGCAGCGGCGTCTGGTGAGCTGATCGCCAGACGCCGCTGCGTCATCCGAGGAACGGCACGTGACTCAGTGCTCGACCTCCTTCTCTGCGCCGTGTCCCGTGAGCGCGCGCACCTCCATCTCGGCGGCGATCCGCGGATCTTCCTTGCGGCGTCCGAGGACGGATCCGAGGAACCCGAGCAGGAAGCCGAGCGGGATCGAGATGATGCCGGGATTCGACAGCGGGAAGACCGCGATGTCGATGTCCGCGAAGACGCTCGTCTCCGTGCCAGAGAAAACCGGCGAGAGCACGATGAGCAGCAGGGCCGAGCCGAGGCCGCCGTACATGCTCATCACGGCGCCCGTCGTGGTGAACCCACGCCAGAACAGCGAGTACAGGATCGTCGGTAGGTTCGCCGAGGCCGCGACAGCGAAGGCGAGCGCGACGAGGAACGCTACGTTCTGGTTCTGCACGCCGATGCCGCCGACGATCGCCAGGGCGCCAATGACAAGCGTCGTCATCCGCGCGACGCGGACTTCACCCTTGCCGGAGACCTTGCCCTTCTTGATCACGTTCGCGTAGATGTCGTGCGCGAACGACGCCGATGCGGTGATCGTGAGGCCCGCGACGACGGCGAGGATCGTGGCGAATGCGACCGCCGAGATGAAGCCCATCAGCACCGGTCCGCCGAGCGCCTCCGCGAGCAGAGGCGCTGCCGAGTTCACGCCGCCGGGCGCACCGAGGATCCGCTCTGGGCCGACCATGGCGCCTGCACCGTAGCCGAGCACGAGGCTCAGCAGGTAGAACAGGCCGATCAGCCAAATCGCCCAGACAACGGAGCGACGGGCTTCCTTCGCCGTGGGCACCGTGTAGAAGCGCATGAGCACGTGCGGGAGCCCCGCGGTGCCGAGCACGAGGGCGAGGGCGAGCGACAGGAAGTCGAGCGGGTTGGAGTACTGCAGACCCGGCCCGAGGATCTTGTCGCCGTGCTCGGACGCCGCGACGGCGGACTCCAGCAGTGTGTTGATGCTGAAGCCGTGCATCGCGAGCACCCAGATCGTCATCACGAGGGCACCGCCGATGAGGAGGAACGCCTTGATAATCTGCACCCAGGTCGTGCCCTTCATGCCGCCCACGAGCACGTACAGCACCATGACGACGCCGACCACCGCGATCACGACCGACTGGCCAACGTCCCCGTCGATGCCCATCAGGAGTGACACGAGCGCGCCCGCACCGGCCATCTGCGCCAGCAAGTAGAAGAAGCACACGGCAAGCGTCGTGAGCGCCGCCGCCATGCGTACGGGCCGCTGCTTGAGGCGGAACGACAGGACGTCGGCCATCGTGAACTTGCCCGTGTTGCGCATGAGCTCGGCGACGAGCAGCAGCGCGACGAGCCACGCGACGAGGAATCCGATGGAGTACAGAAACCCGTCATAGCCGTTGACGGCGATCGCGCCGACGATGCCGAGGAACGACGCGGCCGACAGGTAGTCGCCCGAGATCGCGAAGCCGTTCTGTGGCCCCGTGAAGGAGCGTCCGCCCGCGTAGTAGTCGGCGGCCGAGCGATTATTGCGGCTCGCGCGGACAACGATGAACATCGTCACGGCGACGAACGCCGCGAAGATCGACATGTTGAGGATCGGGTTCGATTCGATCTCGACGACGGCCGCCGAGATCGACGAGCCGACGGTGGTCAGCCACTCGTTCATGCGCCTGCCTCCTGCTTCTCGAGATCCTCGCGGATCGTCGTAGCGACCGGGTCGAGCTTGCGGTTCGCGAACGCGACGTACGCCATCGTGATCGCGAAGGTCGTCACGAACTGGCCGAGCCCGAACAGCAGGCCGACCGTGATGTCGCCGAACACGCGCTGCGCCATGAATTCCGGCGCCCAGCCCGCGAGGAGCACGTAGACGAAGTACCAGACGAGAAAGAGCACGGCCATCGGAAAGACGAACGACCGATGCGCTTTCTTGAGCCCTTGGAATCTCGGTGATTCCTCGACCTCGATGTAGTCCACCGCGCTCCGATCGGGAGCTCCGATATCGTTGTCGGTCATGTGGCCTCCTTGCCGCATATCGTGACGTCGTGCCCGACATCGTGCTCGACGGGCCGACGGCCGCCCGCACGGGCGGCCAGTGGTAACTTCGACGCTACGGATCGAGTACTGACGACCGGCACCCCCGAAAGTCAGTACCGAAATCGGCATCGCAAAGGAGCGAACCATGGAGGAGACCCGCCTGTTGGCGCGCGCTGTGAACGAGTTCGCGCGCCACACGCGGTTCCCCGTCGCGTTCGGCGGGATCCGAGATGAGAACGGCACGACGCGCGTGACAGCGATGGTCGGCAATCGCACGAACGCCCTCAACGGACTCGCCGTCGCCCCGGAACGCGGGCTCGGCGGACGCGCGGTCCTCGAGCGGCGCCCGCGGATGACGGGCGACTACGCATCCGCGCGCCAGATCACGCACGACTACGACACCTACGTCCTCGGCGAGGGGCTCGGAACGCTCCTCGCGGTCCCGGTCGTCGTGGGCGGCACGCCGCGCGGGATCCTGTACGGCGGCGCGTGGGGAGCGTGGAGCGTCGGCGGGGTCGCCGCGGCACCCGCCGTCAGCGTCGCCCAGCGGCTCGCCAGCGACCTCGCCGAGCGAGACGCCGCACAGCGCAGCATTGACGCCGAGGTCGCGCGGGCGACCGCCGCCACCGCGGAGCCGTCGTTCTCGGCAACCCAGCGCGAAGAGATCCGCGAGACCTACACCGAGCTTCGGCAGATCACCGCCGTGCTCGACGACGATCCGCTCCGCGAGCGGCTACGCCTCATCGAGCAGAAGCTGGTCGCGCTCTCCGACGGATCCGCACCGGCACCCCACACCGATGTCCACCTTTCGCCCCGCGAGACCGACGTGCTCGCGTGCGCCGCAATTGGCGCGACGAACGCACAGATCGCGGAGCAACTCGGGCTGCGCGAGGGCACGGTCAAGGCCTATCTCGGATCCGCGATGTCGAAGCTCGACACCTCCACGCGCCACGCCGCCGTCGCGACGGCTCGTCGGCTCGGACTGCTGCCGTGA
>DWXU01000021.1:0-3759 GCA_019119065.1 Candidatus Microbacterium pullistercoris
GCGGTCGCGGCGCTGGAGAACGACCCGGCGCATCGACTCGACGGAGCCGAGTCGCTTCGTGCATGGATGCAGGAGACGGCCGACGCGGCGATCGCCGACCTCGGCGCGACCCACTTCGACATCCCGGATCCCGTGCGCCGCATCGAATGCATGATCGCGCCGACGACGTCGGGCGAGATCTACTACACGGCGCCGAGCGACGACTTCTCCCGTCCCGGGCGCATGTGGTGGTCGATCCCGGAAGGCGTGGCGACGTTCGACACGTGGCGCGAGCTGACGACCGTTTACCACGAGGGCGTGCCGGGACACCACCTGCAGATCGGACAAGCCGTGTACAACCGCGACCAGCTCAACAGCTGGCGGCGGCTGCTCGCCGGCACCTCGGGGCACGCCGAGGGGTGGGCCCTGTACGCGGAACGGCTGATGGCCGAGCTGGGCTACCTGGACGACCCGGCGCCGCGCCTGGGCATGCTCGATGGACAGCGCATGCGCGCCGCGCGGGTCGTGGTGGACATCGGCGTGCACCTGGGAAAGCGGCGCCCGGACGGCGATGGAGTGTGGGATGCGGCGTCAGCGCTCGACACGATGCGCCGCAACGTGAACATGGCCGACGAGTTCATCGTGTTCGAGGTGAATCGGTACCTCGGCTGGCCGGGGCAGGCTCCCGCCTACAAGGTCGGGCAGCGGATCTGGGAGGACTTGCGGGCTGCGGTGGCGGAGCGTGAGGGGGACGCGTTCTCGATGCGCGCCTTCCATCGACGCGCCCTGAATCTCGGCGGCGTCGGCCTCGACACCCTACGACAGGCTCTGCTCGGCTGAGTACAGAATTGCACTAAAGGTCAGGGCGACAGTAAGCTGGCGCCGTGACCGATCTGAACGAGCGCGCGCACGCGCTGACCCCGTCCCAGCGCCTCGACCGCGCCCGTTACTCGCGAGAGCACACCCGGATCCTCGGCGGATCCGGTGTCGGATGGGCGCTGGACGCGATGGACGTCGGCCTGATCTCCTTCATCATCGCCGCGCTCGCGACCGAGTGGAATCTGGACGGCACGACGACGGGCTGGATCGCGTCGGTGGGCTTCATCGGCATGGCGGTCGGGGCGAGCGTCGGCGGCCTCCTGGCCGACAAGCTCGGTCGGCGCCAGGTGTTCGCGCTGACGCTGCTGGTCTACGGCGTGGCCACCGGCGCGAGTGCGCTCGTCGGGGGAGTGGGCGCCCTGCTCGTGCTGCGCTTCATCGTCGGGTTGGGCCTCGGCAGCGAGCTCCCCGTCGCCTCGACGTACGTGAGCGAGTTCGCACCGAAGCGCATTCGCGGTCGCCTCGTGGTGATCCTCGAGGCCTTCTGGGCCGTCGGCTGGACAGCATCGGCCGTGATCGGCTACTTCGTCGTGCCACTGGAGAACGGCTGGCGCTGGGCATTCGCGATCGGCGCGATCCCCGCGGTGTACGCGCTGGTGGTGCGGTGGGGCCTGCCGGAATCGGTCCGTTGGCTCGAGGCGAACGGTCGCCTCGCGGAGGCCGACGCGGCGGTCCGCCGCTTCGAGACGCCCGACGCGCGCGACGAGCCTGTCGCCGAGGCGCCGCCGGCCCCGCGCCGGACCGCGCGACGCGGCACGCTTGCCGATCTGTTCCGCGGTGGCCTCGCACCGCGTACCTTCGCGCTGTGGTCGGTGTGGGCCTTCGTGAACTTCAGCTATTACGGTGCTTTCATCTGGATCCCGTCGATCCTCGTCGCGCAGGGTTTTGATCTGGTGCACTCGTTTGGCTACACCCTCATCATCACGCTCGCACAGCTGCCGGGATATGCCCTGGCGGCGTGGCTGATCGAGGTATGGGGCCGTCGCGCGACGCTCTCGGTGTTCCTCGTCGGCTCGGCGGTGTCGGCGATGCTGTTCGGGACGGCGGGCGAGGTCTGGCAGATCCTGCTCTATGGATGCCTGCTGTCGTTCTTCAACCTGGGAGCCTGGGGCGCGCTGTACGCGGTCAGCCCGGAGATCTACCCGACGGCCGTGCGCGCGACCGGCGCGGGAGCCGCGGCCGCGGTCGGGCGGGTGGCGTCGATCGCTGCACCGCTGTTCACGCCATGGGCGCTCGGACTCGGCGGTGCGGGACTCGTCTTCACGGTCTTCGCGATCTGCTTCGCGATCGCCGCCGCGAGTGCATGGGGACTGAGTGACCTGAAGGGACGCGCGCTGCCGGAGGTCTGAGCACCTGGGCCGCCGATCAGATCCGTCGTGCCACGCGCACGGTCAGCCAGCCGGTTCGATCGTCGTCCACGCGCCGAATTTCGGCAGCCGACCGTCACCAGATGAACGCCGCGTGAGGCGGCGGCGCACCCAGGGCGTGACGTGGGCGCGGTAATACTCGCGGTTCGTCAGGTGCGGTTCGTACGGATCGCCGAGCTCCCACCAGCCGGCGGGCACCGGCAGCCCGAGCGCATCGAGCACGCGGGCCGCGACGCGATGGTGGCCGCGCGCATTCATATGCAGGCGATCCGGCGACCAGAACGCGGGATCGCGGAGGCGCTCGTCGGTCCAGTTCACGGCCCAGACGATGCCGTCCGTGCGGCGCATCCGCCGCGTGACCGCGGCGGTCAGCGCGTCGCCGCGACGGCGGATGACTCGCGAGAGCGGCAGGCCGCCTGACGGGTCCGCTCCAGCCAGGAGGATCGGGGTGACGCCCTCCTCGCCGCAGCGGCGCGCGACGGTGACGAAGGCGTCGACGATCCGTTCGGTCTTGGTGCCGGGACGCAGCATGTCGTTGCCTCCGCCGTTGAACGACAGGTGCGTGGGGCGCAGGGCGAGAGCATCCTCGAGCTGCTCGTCGACGACGGGCCAGGCGAGGCGGCCGCGGATCGCGAGGTTCGCATACTGGATCGGCTCCTCGAGGGCGGTCGCCCAGCCTTCGGCGGTGAGGTCGGCCCACCCACGGGGGCTGCCGTCCGGGCGCTCGTCTCCGACGCCCTCGGTGAAGCTGTCTCCGATGGCCACAAAGCGCACAGTCGTCACGAAATCAGTCTACGGGCGGTCCACGAAGCATGTTTCATGCGCGAGAATGGATGCATGAAGAAGATCGGGTTCCTCTCTTTCGGACACTGGACACCGCATCCGCAGTCGGCCACGCGCTCGGCGAGCGACGTGCTGCACCAGTCGATCGACCTCGCGCAGGCCGCCGAGGATCTCGGCGTCGACGGCGCCTACTTCCGCGTGCACCACTTCGCCCGTCAGTTGGCCTCGCCGTTCCCGCTGCTCGCCGCGGCGGGAGCAAAGACGTCACGCATCGAGCTCGGCACGGGCGTGATCGATATGCGTTAGCGCATGTCCGGGTTGTGACACTCGCTCGCATCAACGTGATTCGGTCGGTTGCAACTGACGACTTTCGACGAAGTGCGACATCAGCGAGCGTCCTGCCGAGAGCATGATTATTAGAGCCAGTGCCGTCAAAGCTGCAGCAATCCACACTGGAGCCACCGTGCCCATTCCGGACAAGAGCCCGATACCACCCAGAACAGGTCCAGCCGCGGCACCAATGTTCAGAGCGGCCGTCGCATACGACCCGCCCATGGTCGGCGCACCCTGGGCCGCGTAGAGCACTCGCGCAATCAGGGTGCTGCCAACGCCAAACGCCAGCGTCCCTTGGATGAGCACGAGCGCCAGCAACAGCACGACATGAGCCCCGAGCATTGCCAAAGCTATCCATCCGCAGAGCAAGAATGGCCCGCCGAGCGCAAGCACGAGCCCGGGCCGGTTGTCGGACAAT
>DWXU01000175.1:0-9328 GCA_019119065.1 Candidatus Microbacterium pullistercoris
TTGAGTGCAGGCCATCGGCACCGATCACGAGGTCGAACTCGCCGACGGGCGCGCCGCCGACGTCGACCCGCACGCCCGATGCGGTCTCGGTCACGCCGGTGACCTTCGCTCCGAAGTGGATCCGGACGCCCGCGGCCTCGGCGCGCGCGGTGAGGATCCGTGCGAGATCAGGCCGGTACATCCCCATGCCCGCGGGGAAGTCCGGACCGCCCGTCTTCACTTCCGGCAGCTCGGCGACGACCGCGGCATCGGGCCCCGGCGCGCGGAGCGTGAGCCCCTCGAACGCGTACCCTTCGGCAGCGGCCTGCTCCCAGACGCCGAGCTGCCCGAGCGCGCGAAGCGCGTTGCCCTGCAGCGTGATGCCGGAGCCGAGCGCGGACACCTCCCGCTTGAGCTCGTAGACGTCGACGCTGACCCCGGCTTCGGCGAGCGGGATCGCGGCGGCGAGACTCGCCGCGCCGCACCCGGCGATGGCGACCGTGGTGACTGCGGTCATGATCGGAACCTCCTCGTTCTCGGAAAACTCGTGTTCAGAAGATGGCAAGCGGATTCACTGGCGACCCGACGGCCCCCGTGATCCGCAGCGGTGGCGCGGTCAGCAGGAACTCCCAGCGCCCACGCTCGCGGCAGGCGTCCGCGAGGGCGTCGAGATCCCACATCTCGCCGATCGTGAGCCCCATGTTCGGGATCGCGATCTGGTGCAGCGGCTGGAACGATTCGGTGAACTCGTTCGGGCGCACCTCGAAGCCCCACGTGTCGGTCGCGATCGCCGCGATCTCGGTCCGATGGAGCCAGCCGGCCGTCGTGACCGAGAGCCCGGGCGCGGGGCCGCCCGCATAGTCGCCCCACCCCTCGCGGCGGGCGCGGGCGAGCCGTCCCGTGCGCACGAGGACGATGTCGCCGCGACCGACGGCGCTCGTTGCGCCCTGCGCCGCGATGCACGCCTGGATATCGGCCGTCGTGATCGCGTACCCGTCGTCGAGCTCGCCGGTCTCGGGGCGCAGGAACGCGCCCATGTCGAGCAGCACGCCACGACCCACGATCCGATCGGCCATGTGCTCGATGCCGGTGACCTTGTCCCCGTCGCTCGTGACGACGTCGCCGGCTCGGCGGCCGTTCCACGCGAAGCCGCGGTCGAAGATGTGACCGAGGCCGTCCCACTGCGTCGAGCACTGGAGCGGCATGGCGATCACGTCGTCCGCGCCCCCGATGCCGTGAGGGAAGCCCTGCAGGCCGCGCTCGGCGTCGGTGCCGGTGTCGAGCATCGTGTGCACGGGGTTGGTACGGCGACGCCACCCCTTCTGCGGACCGTCCATGTCGAACGACTGCGACAGCGAGACGACGTGGCCGTCACGCACCATCGCCGCGGCGCGGGCGCGGGTGGCGTCGTCGATGAAATTGAGTGTGCCGACGCGGTCATCGTCGCCCCAGCGTCCCCAGTTGCGGTACGCCTCGGTGGCCGCCGCGAGGTAGCCGTCGGGGTCCGCGGGATCGATCGATGTCGGGTCTTCGAGGTTCATGCCGTCTCCTCTGCGACGCACCGGACGACCTGCGTGCCGAGTCCGGCGATGGATCCGGTCATCACGTCGCCGCCTTTCAGGAATCTCTTCCAGTGTTGGCCGTTGCCGGCGGGGCTGCCCGTGAGGAGCAGGTCGCCCGGCAGCAGCGGATGGGTCTGCGACGCCGCCGAGATCAGGGCGGGGATGTCGAAGAGCAGGTCGGAGGTGTTCGCGTCCTGCTTCACCTCACCGTTGAGCTCGAGACGCACGTCGACAGAGGATCCGTCCACGAGCGGCGCCGGCACGAGGAAGGGGCCTGTCGGCAGGAAACCCGGCGAGTTCTTGGAGCGGTACCAGTCGGATCCGATCTCCTTCATGTCCTTTCGGAACGTGAACTCGCGCGTCGAGATGTCGTTGACGATCGTGTAGCCGGCGACGTGGTCGAGCGCCTCGTCGCGGCTGACGCGGAACGTCTCGCGCCCGATGACGACCGCGAGCTCCAGCTCCCAGTCGTGCGTGTCGCTCACGGCGGGGAGCACGAGGGGAACGTCGTCGCCAACGACGCACGCGGGCAGGCCGATGAAGAAGTAGGGGGCGCCGTTCTCGCGGCGCTCGTCCATCATGCGCGCCGCCAGATCGCGCGCCTCCTCGAGGTTCGTGTCCGGATTCGCCGACAGGCCCGACGCGACGAGCTCGATCACGTGCTCGCGGTAGTTCGCACCGGTCTGCAGCACCTGGCGCGGCTCGACGGGGGCCGTCAACTCGACCTCGTCGAGGGGACGCCACGGGCCGTCTGAGTCCGCGAGCGCGGCGATCCGGTCCCAGTCCCCCGTAGCGAGGAAGGCGTTGAGGTCTTCTGCGCCGAGGTCGTCGGCGGTGAGCGGGCGGATCCGATCGCCCGCCACGAGAGCGAGGCGGGTCGAGTCGCCGTCGCGGTAGCGCGCGAGGGCGTAGCGGTTGTCGAGCGGCGGGTGTGACGTCATCGTCGTGTCCTCATCATTCTCACTGTGGCGAAACGGGCGAAGCCGCCGCGACCGTGACAGCACGATCGCGGCGGCGACGACTCAGCCCTGGCCTTCCTTCGCGTAGGGGTTGAGCAGGGCGTCCTTGATCTCGTCGGGCACACCCTCCTCGGTCGCGCTCGGGCCATCGGCGGGCGGGAACGACTCCGTCATCGACATCGGCATGGTGCCGTTGCGATAGAAGTTGTTGGATCCGAGCGACGGCTTCCAGGTGTTCGGCTGCCAGTCCGGCACGTAGTTGCGGTAGCCGCCCGTGTTGAGCTCGATGCGCAGGCTCGACGGCTCGCGGTAGTAGAGGAAGTTCTGCTCGCCGATGCCGTGGATCGAGGGACCGTATTCGATCGCCGTGCCGTTCTCCATGAGCACGTCCGCGGCGATGAGCAGCTCCTCGCGCGTGTCGACCCAGAACGCGAAGTGGTTCACGCGACCAGCGCGCGTGGATCCGTCGAGCACGACGCCGAGGTCGTGCGACTTCTCGTTCGTGGTCAGCACGCTGAACACCGAGATGGGCGCTTCGTCGAGGATGGTGCGCGCCATGATGCGGAAGCCCAGGACGCGCTCGTACCAGGCCGCGAACTCGTCGACGTCCTTCGCCGCGATCGTGACGTGGTCGAGCTGACGCGGAGCGCCGGCGTGCGACGAGCGACGCTGCGGACGGTCGGGGTAGATCGACGCGATGTCGGATCCGCTCTGGTAGTGCTCGACGTCCCAGTGGAGCGTCATCGGGTGGCCCTGCGGGCCGATGAAGCGGTACGCGCGCCCGATGGCGTGCTCGTCCGACCACTCACCCTCGACACCCTCGGCCTCGAGTCGCTTGACGGCCTCTTCGAGCGCCTCCGGGCTCGACGTGCGCCAGCCGGCCGTGTGGAGCGCGGGCTCGTCACCCGGCATGACGACGACGCTGTAGCGGTAGTAGTCACCCCAGCAGCGCAGGTAGACGGCACCGTCGATGCGGTCCGTGACCTGCAGGCCGACCTGCTCCTCGTAGAACTTCACGGACGCGTCTACGTCAGGCGTCGTGATCGCCACGAACGACAGATGCGACAACAGCTTGATCATCTTCGATCCCTTTCATCGGGTTGCTATGGTTCCACTCTCAACGATTCGGGTACATCAGGGAACCCGAATCTGTGTATCCAGCGAATCGACGCGATTTATACCCCGGTGGGGGCTTCCTCGCCGGGCCGCGACGGATCCGACGCGCGGTCGACCGGAAGCCGCGCGGCCGCATCGCGCGCACCGCGCACCGCAATCGCGACCGACATGAGCGTCGGATTCATCGTCGTCGCGGTGGGGATCGTCCCGTTCCCGCCGACGTAGAGGTTGTCGAACCCCCACACGCGCGAATGCGGATCCGCGACGCTCGTGCCGTCGTCGGTCGAGCCCAGTCGTGTCGTGCCCTGGTAGTGCAGACTCGACCCCGCCGGCATGAGGCGCGGATCCGCGATGAACTCGCCGAGCGCCTCGCCCGCGCGGCGTAG
This sequence comes from Candidatus Microbacterium pullistercoris, assembly GCA_019119065.1. Lineage (GTDB taxonomy): Bacteria > Actinomycetota > Actinomycetes > Actinomycetales > Microbacteriaceae > Microbacterium > Microbacterium pullistercoris. Next base: position 4,003 of record DWXU01000175.1, read on the forward strand.
GTGGGCCGTGCCGTCGGCGATCTCCGCCTCTTCCTCGGGCGTGAGCGCGTACTCGATCGTGAAGTTCGGCATGCCGCGATAATCGAGCTCGGAATCGGAGAAGACGATCCCGTCCTCGACCCGCGGACGCTTGCGCATGCCGTACCCCATATTGACGTACCCCCAGGCGTTTCCTGCGCGCGGATGGTCGGCGGACAGCGGGAACGGCGGCTGTTCCGCATACATCACCTGGAGGGAGAACGGATGGTCGGGCTCGGAGAACGGGATCCGATTCACGGCCGCCACCGGGTCGACCGGGTTCGCGGCGCGGCGCGCGAGCTCACCCGCGAGGTCGTCATCGGTCGAGAAGCGGCGCATCCGCTCGGCGTCGAGCGCGACGGTCGAGATGACGACGGGGTGCTCCGTCAGGTAGCGCCCGAGGGCCGCTGGGCGGACGCCGGACGCCCAGAGCAGCTGCGGCGTGCGGAAGGCGTCGGCCGCGACGACGACGAGGTCAGCGTGCAGGGTCTCGGTCTCCCGCGTGCGCAGATCCTCGACGACGACGCCGGTCGCGCGGGACCCCTCGTGTGCGATGCTCCGCACGAGGGAGAGGTCGCGCAGGGTGAAGCGCTCGGAGATCGGCGACGACGCCTCCACGAGCGGGCCGAGGACGACGTCGGCCCCCGCCCACCGCACCGTGCCGTCGGGCTGCGGATCACCCGCGACCGGCAGCGTGCTCGGCCCGAACCCCTCGGGGAGCTCGCTGGCGAACTCCTCGGCGAGCAGAGACCGGATCGCGGCGCCGACGGCCGAATCCGCGAAGGCGGCGCTCTGCACGTGGAGGAGCCGCTCGGCGTCGTCGATCAGCCGACTCCACTCGGCGTCGTCGATGAAGTCGACGCGCTCGGATCCGGTCGGCCGCGGCGTCGCGCACGTCCAGTGCGCGCCCATGCCGCCGACGTTCGTCGACGCCGCCGCGGCGGGAAACTGCGGGGCGTGCGCGGATCCGCTGCCCCCGAAGTCGAGCAGGTGCGTTCCCTCGCGTGCCGTGAACATGCCCTCGACGACGGTGCCCTCGGGGATCCCGAGCGTCTCGCGGTGCTCGCCCGACTGGGGCCCCTGGGAGACCTCGCGGGCGCGCGCCTTCTCGGCGGGATCCGCGATGTTGCGGACACTTTCGCCCGGCTTCTCCGTAAGCTGCGGCCCCGCCTCGAACATCACGACGCGAGCCGTCGGATGACTCTCGAGGATGACTCGGGCGTATGCGGACCCGACGGGTCCGCTGCCGACGATGGCGACGGTGGGCGAAGCGGTCATAGGGGTCTCCTCAGGTGGTGGTCTGGTGGGACGGTGTGGGGGCGGGGTGTGCATCGTCGATGCGGCCGGCGGGAAGCAGGAGGGCGATGAGGAAGCCGATCACATAGACCGCGGCGAGCGCCCCGAACACGGGGCTCACGACGGTCGCGTACGCGTCGACGACGGCCGCCTGCACGCCGTCGGACGCGGCGCGGATCTCGCTCGGGGTGAGGGACGCGATGTCGGCTCCGAGGAGCGCGGCGACGCCGGATCCGATGATCCCGCCGACGATCGCGGTGGCGACGGTGGATCCGATCTGGCGCACGAGATTGACGGCCGCGGTCGCGGCGCCCGTGCTCTCCCGCGGCACCGAGCTCTGGGCGACGGCGACGACCAGGCTCATGAAGGCGCCCGTGCCGATCCCGACGACCGCCATCGCGGCCATGGGCACGCCGAGCGGCAGGCCCGTGGGGAGGAACGCCATCGTCGCAAGACCGGCGGCGGAGATGAGGGGGCCCGCGATCGCGTAGCGACGGTAGTGGCCCGTGCGCCCGACGAGCCATCCGGTGCCGAGGCTCGCGACGAGCATGCCGAACACGGTCGCGATGGGCACGAAGCCCGAGACGGTCGCCGTGACTCCGTACGCCATCTGGATGAACGTCGGGACGTAGGCGACGATCGCGAACAGTCCGACGCCGATGATCGCGGACAGCGCGGTCGCGGCGGCCATACGCCGGTCGCGGAAGATCTCGAGGGCGACGAGCGGGTGCGTGGCGCGGCGCTCGATCGCGACGAAGGCCGCGAAGGCGACTGCGGCGAGCACGATCGCCGCGACCGCCGGTGCTCCCGCGCCCTCGCCGAACCACGTCACACCGAGCACGAGCGCGGTCATTCCGATCGCGAAGGCGATGGCGCCGGGGACGTCGATGCGGGGGCGTCGTTCGGCTCGCGCCACACGGGGCAGGGCGGAGGCCGCGAACACGAGCGCGATGCCGCCGACCGGGAGGTTGATCCAGAACACCCACGGCCAGCCCCAGGTGTCGGTGATGACGCCTCCGATGAGCGGGCCGGCCACGATGGCCACGGGGAATGCGGCGCCGATGACGCTCATGTATTGCGCACGACGGCGCGGTTCGGCGATGTACGCGACGAGGGTCTGCGACATGAGCTGGATCCCGGCGGCGCCGATGCCCTGCACGACGCGCGCGACGACGAGGCTCGTCATGTTCCAGGCGAACCCGCACGCGAGGGACGCGGCGAGGAAGAGCGTGATCGACGCGAGGAAGACGGTGCGCGGTCCGATCGCGTCGCCGAGGCGCCCCATGACGGGGAGGAGCACCGTGCTGGCGAGGGTGTAGGCGACGATGATCCAGCTCATGTGCGCGAGCGCGCCGAGGTCGCCCGCGATCGTCGCGAGCGATGTCGCCACGACGGTGTGATCGAGCGCGCCGAGGAGCGCGACGACGAAGAGCGCGCCGACGACGAGGCGCGTACGGAGGGGTGAGAGGTTCATAGGATGTGGCCCGAAACGACCGGGCTGTCGACTCGACCAGGTGTGCCTCACGGACCTCGTCGGCGGTGAGGACGGGCCCTCGGGGCCCCGATGTCGATGCCACCCTACCATCCTTAGGTAGCTTTACGACATAAGTGTGTCTGATGCTGACTATAATGAACTCACCCGACGGTGATCGACGCCTCTGATGCTCCTCTTCTGCTCGATAGATCAGACGGATAGACTGGCGCCACCTCACCGATGAGAGAACCCGACAGGAGGAGCATTCCGCCGTGTCCGACGCCCCCCTGCTGTCCCGACTGGACCTCAATCTCCTCATCTCGCTCGACGCCCTGCTCACCGAGCGCAGCGTCACGCGGGCCGCCGAGCGCCTGCACCTCAGCCAGCCCGCGCTCAGCGCGTCGCTGTCGCGCCTGCGCACCCACTTCAACGACCCGATCCTCGCCCGCCGCGGCAACTCCTACGAGCTCACGCCGTTCGCCGTGCGACTCACGGACCACACGGCGACGGCGCTCGAGGCGGCGCGCCGCGTCTTCGAGGCCCAGGCCGCGTGGGATCCGGAGCAGTCGACGCGCGAATTCTCGATCTACGGATCCGACTACGCCTTCGCGACGCTCGGGCGCGAGGTGAGCCGCCTCGCCAGCCTGCGCGCGCCGGGCGTGCGGCTGCGGTTCCAGATGCACAACCCGCTCATCGTCGAGGAAGCCGCAACCCGGCTCCGACAGGCCGACGCGCTCCTCATCCCCCACGGCTTCCTCAACGACCTCCCGTACACCGACCTCTGGCACGACCGGTGGGTCGGGATCCGCAGCTCGGACGACCCGCGGGTGACCGCGCCCGTCACGATGGAGGATCTCGCCGAGCGGCCGTGGGTCCTCACCTGGCATGCCCGCGAGGCGTTCACCTCCGCCCAGCGACAGGTGCAGCAGCTCGGCATCGAGCAGCGGATCGAGGTGGTGGTCGAGAGCTTCCTCGCGCTCGGACACTTCGTCGAGGGCACGGACCGGTTCGGCATCGTGCACGAATCCCTCGCATCGTCCCTCGAGGGATCCGCGAAGGTCGCCCGCTTTGAGCTCCCCTTCGAAGCGACTCCGGTGCTCAACGCGATGTGGTGGCATCCGATCCACGAGCGAGACCCCGAACACGCATGGCTGCGCGAACTGTTCGTCGAGGCCGCGGCGACGCTGGGGGCGCGCGCCGCCGCGTGACCGCACGGGTCGAACGGCGCACCATACGTGACGACGGATCAGCCGTCGAGCGCCTCCGCCACCCGCAGGTCGGCCGCGAGGTCCCCGAGATCCGTGACCGGCCCGCCGTTCAGTGCGGCGAGCGCGCGACGGAGGGCATGGCGCTCCGTCGTCTCCCAGCGGCGCGGCGCGCGGAGCGCACCCGCGGACGTGGTCATCGTCACGTTGAGGTCACCGACCGTGCCGTCCGCGGCGATCGTCACGCGCGCCTCGCCGAGCGCCTCGACGCGGAGGCTCGCGCCGCGACTGCGGGCGGACGGCGACGCGACCGTGAGCGTGATCGCCTCGCCACGCGGGCCGTCGAGCAGGGCGAGGCCGACGGGATCCACGGCGCGCACCGTCGGGACGCCACCGGTGAGGATCCGGATCCAGCCGGCCGCGTCCGCCACGGCGGCCGCGCGTTCGGGCGGAGTGGCGACGACGTCTGCGACGACGTGTCGCGGCTGCTCCGCACGGGCGCTCACCGAATCGGATTCATCGGCTCGCAGGCGCGGGCGGGCGAGGACGATCGGCACGCGCGCCCCGGTGACTTCTGCCGCCTCGGCTGACGTGGCGCTGGAGACGTCGGCGACGACCACGGCCGCCGCACCCTGCGCGATCGCCCACCTCACGGCAGCGAGGCCGGGGACCACGACGACCGCCCCGGCCGGTTCCGCACCGAGCGACGCGCTCAGCGGCAGCTCCGCCGCCGCCGCGCGATACGCGGCCAGCTCGGTAGTGATCACGCGCGTCACGACGCCGCCTCGGCGCGAATCCACTCGGCGGCGGCATCGGCGAGCGCGATCGCGAAGTGCGCGTCCGCGGCAACTTCGTCGTATTCCGTGGTCTGCCCGCCATCTATGAGTGCCGCGAGCGCTCGCCACTCCGCGACGTACCCGTCCTCGGGATCCGTGGGGTAGCGAATCTCCCGCCCATCCGCGTCGCGCACGGTGACCGCCGCGCTGCCGCGATGCACGAACGCCGGTGGGAAGTCGATATCGATCTCGTCTCCGTCGGTGAGGATCCGGATCCGCCAGAGGGCGTCGGCGCCGCCGGGCAGCATGACCGCGGTGAGGCTGACGGGTACGCCGCTCGCGACGAATCCGACGGAGCACCCGATCGGCGGGGCGGGGCGCGCGAACGCGACGCGCTCAAGGTCCGGAGCGAGGTCGCGAACGAGGGGAAGGTCGTGGATCGCGAGCCCGAGGATCAGCTGCCGCACGATCGCGGCCGCCACCTCGGGGTTCCCCCAATCGGGGGCGGGACGCCCGCCCCCAGGCGCCATCGCGGGCAACTCGGTGACGGCCTCGTG
>DWXU01000176.1:0-9366 GCA_019119065.1 Candidatus Microbacterium pullistercoris
TGATGCAGGATCCGTACGGCCGCTTCGCCGGCTCCGGCGCCGATGGGGTGCGACGCTTCTTCGAAGGGCTCTTCGCCCGTCCCGAGTTCGCTGGTCGGATCCACTGGGTCAGCCAGCTCGTTCTCACCCCCGTCGGCGACGACTACCGCGTCGACTCGTACGCGCTCGTTCCGGCCGCGTTCCCGAACGGAGCGGCCAACCTGCACCTGGTCGCGTTCTATCGCGACCTCGTGCGCCGCGAGAAGGGCCGTTGGGTCTTCGTCGAGCGGCTCGTGGGCGCGCGGTGGCCGCGAGACGGTGAGTCGACCACCGCTCAGTCGGCCTCCTGATGGCGCGGGATGACGGGACGATCACGAAATATACTTAGACCTTGACATAAATCGTCGAGCCGCAATAATACTTAGACATTCAACAAAGTTGGATTCGCCGTCACCCGCGGCGTACCTCCCCTTTACAGCTGGAGTTTCAATGACGAACCTACCTCGTGTCGCAGCCGTGACGGCCGCGGCCGCGATGACCCTCGCCCTGGGTGCGTGCTCGACGAGTACCGAGCCGGTGGGCGGCGGCGACGCCGAAGGGCCCCACGACATCACTCTCGCGATTGAGCGCGCGCCGGCGGGCGGCTTCGACACCACGATGTGGAACTGGTCGACTTTCGCTCAGCTCGGAATGGCGGCGTACGAAGGCTTCCTCCGCGGCGAGCCCGACGGCACCTACTCGGCGGCGCTCGCAACGGAGTGGGGATGGGAGTCGGATACGACCTTCCGCATGACGCTGCGCGAGGGGGTGACGTTCTCGGATGGTGAGGAGTTCAACGCGGAGGCGGCGAAGGCCAACCTCGAGATTCACCAGGGCGGACAGGCGCTCAAGGCACTGGAAGAGATCGAAGTCGTCGGCGATCACGAGATTGCTCTCCACTTCGGGTCGTTCCTGCCCGGCCTTGACCGGATCCTCTCTCAGCAGACCGGCCTCGTGATCAGCCCGGCAGCGCTCGCCGCCCCGGAGAGCCTCGCGGAGGCGCCGGTCGGAGCTGGTCCGTACACGCTTAACGTCGACAGCACGGTCTCGGAGAGCACGTACGTGTTCGAGAAGAACCCGGACTACTGGAACGCCGACGAAGTCGCCTTCGACACGATGACGTTCCGCATCATCGACGATGCGCAGGCCGCGTTCAGCGCGCTGCAGGCGGGCGAGGTCGACATGACGTGGGCTCGCTACCAGAACGTCGACGCGGCCACCGGCGCCGGCTTCGAGATCTTCGAGGGGCCCGGATCCGTGCTCATGATGCAGTTCGTCGACATGGACGGCGAGGAAGTGCCGGCGTTGGCCGACCAGCGCGTACGCCAGGCGCTCAACTACGCGATCGACCGTGACGCGTTCGCCGAGGCCGTGAGCCCCGGACGCATCACGTCGCAGTGGGCGAATGCGGAGACGGAGGCGTACGATCCCGAGTTGGACGACTTCTACTCCTACGACCCCGAGAAGGCGCAGTCTCTGCTCGAGGAAGCGGGCTATGGCGACGGCTTCACACTGCCCATCTCGACGACGCCGGTGAACCAGGTGGCGCTCGAGGCGATCGCCTCATCGTTCGCCGAGGTCGGTGTCAACGTCGAGCTGATCGTCAAGCCGATCGCGGAGTGGGTGCCGGCAGCGACATCCGGACAGTTCCCCGTGATCCTCGTGCCGCTGTCGAGCAACGGTTCGTACACCGACTTCGGCGACTTCGTGTTGCCGGACGGCGGCTCGAACACGCGCGGTTACGAAGACACCGAGGCCGTCGAGCTCTTCAACGCGGCAGCCACCACGCGCGACGACGACACGCGCATCGCCGCGTGGCAGGACCTCTCGGCGTACTTCACCGAGGACGCCTGGACGGTGCCGATCCAGCAGACGACGACGTTCTACTTCTACAACGCCGATGTCGTCGACGGCGTCGAGCGCCCGTACGGCAACCTGCTGCCGGCGATCTACTGGCTCGAGCCCGCGAGCTGACGCCCCTTTCCCTGATTCGGCCCGATCGGCGTCGCTCCGTGCGCGTCGGCCGGGCCGAATCGGCCTCCGCTGCATGCGCACCAGGTGACGTCGGCGCGCTGACCTATTTCGCAACCGAAAGGATCCCATGACGACGCCACACCACCTCGACGACTATCTCGCCGCGCTCGCGGCCTCAGACCCCTCACGGGTGCCCTGGGCGCCGGGTGCGGTCACGACGGAGAACAACGTGCGCCTGCCCATCGGAGACGGCGCCTGGCAGACCGTCACCGACGTCGACCGCCTTGATGTGCGCATCGACGACGGTCGCGGTGCAGCGGTCATGGGCATTCTGCGCGAGGGCGATGACTGGAGCCCGTTCTTCCAGCGGATCTTGGTCGACGACACCGGCCGCATCGTCGAGAGCGAGCTCGTGGTCACCCGCGGAAAGGACGCGGCCGGTGCCTTCCACAACGCGGACATCGCATCGCGCCCGGAATTCGCCGCCGCCGTCGCCGCCGAGGATCGGGCTGACCGAGCGGAGCTGATCGCGCTCGTGGACGGCTACTTCTCGACACTGCAGCAGAACACGGGCGAGATCCACACGCGATTCTCGGAGGAGTGCCGCCGGCGCGAGAACGGCGTGTGGACGACGCAGAACACCGACCCGAACGTGCCGCCGACGCTGCGGATGGACTGCCGCTCATCGTTCGAGCTCGGCTTCTTCCGCAGCAACGAGCGCGTGCGCGGGCGTCGCTATCCGATCGTCGACGTCGAGACCGGCCTCGTGCTCGCGGGGGCGTTCATCGACCACAGCGGACGTATCAAGGAGTACACGCTCACGGATGGGCAGCACATGCGGTCGGGTTTCCTACGGCCCCACACCTACGCGATGCTCGAAGCGTTCAAGATCGTCCGGAGCGAGATCGTCGCTATCGAGGCCGTGTTCCATCCCGTGCCGTACCGGATGGAGGCGGCGTGGCCCACGGTCGACGGCGATGGGAGAACCGGCGACGCGTAACGCTGCTCGCGCACGGCCGGCACGCGTCAGGAGGGATCCGTCTGACGCGGCCGGCCGGCGCGCGCACCGCCTCGGAAGCTCGCTACCCGGTGGCCGGCGTCATTCGAGACGACGACGTCGATCAGCAGCGTGGACCGCGTCTGCGTGACCACCTCTGCTTCGGCGACGAGCCGTGTGCCGGCGGGCGCCGGTCGGTGAAACCGGATATCCGCGTCGGCCGTGAGCGCGTTCGGCAGACGCGTGGCCGCTGCGTACCCGAACGCGGTGTCGGCGACCATGAACACCCATGCTCCGTGAGCGACGCCGGCGCCGTTGGTCATGTCCGCGCGGACGGTGAGCGAGATCGAGACCCGCCCGTCCGCCACGGATTCCACGGTCATCCCCTGTGCGTGGAAGGTCGCGTCCTGGTCATTCAGGGCGGCGACGGTGCGCTGGACGTCGTCGGTCATGGCACGATACTCCGTTCGATGTCTTCGAGGTGGGCGAAGGCGCCCGGGAGCCACAGGGTGTTGCGGCTCTCGAACAGTTCCCGCGCGTGGTCGCGCGGCCAGTTCGGCGGCAGGAGGTGGTCGGGCAGTTCGGGGTCGAACAGCGGAAAGTGTCGCCATGAAGTCACGAGCTCGACCCATTCCGACCAGACCTCGGGGCCGGTGTGCGGCTGCGAGGCGGTGAATCGTGTGACGAACGCGTCGTAGCGGTCGCGGAGGGAGCCGATGTCCCACGCGGCGTTCGCAAGGCGTTGCGGCCGCGCGTCAGCGTACGTGGCCGAACGAAACAGGTGCGAGTCGCCGATTCCCTCCGCCGATGACAGCAGCGCCCTGATCTCGTCCTCGCTGTCGACGTGGGGTGAGATCCACACCCCGTTGCCGAGCGACCCGAATCCCAGCCACCCGAGTTGCGTGCGAAAGCGGTGACGCAGAGCGCGAGCCTGTTCCGGGACAGTCAGGATGAGCACGAGCCATTCTCCCGACCAGGGGGGCTGCGTCCCGAACCGCTCAACCCGCCGGGCCCCCTCGTCGAGACCCTCGCGGTGCTCGCCCGGAACCGAGAGCCGACTGCGTCGACCCTCGCGGGTGCTGGCGAGCCACCCGGCGGAGACGGCACGAGCAATGGTCTGGCGCGCGGCCGCTTCGCTGGCACCCAGGTCAGCCAGCGCCCGCACGTACGTCTCCTGCCAGAGCGTGAGGTTCCGCGGGGCGACGGCGGAGCCGAGCACGGTCAGCAAGAGCGTCTTGGTCTTGCGTCCGGCTCTCGTCGTCATGGGCTGAGAGGGCATGGCGACACAGTAGCGCTGGTTCTCGGCGCGATGCGGGAGAAATGACAGGGTGTTGACGATCGTGTCCAATTAGTAGTACGGTGAGGGATGCGTCGATGCTGATCGACCGTGAGGCGAGGAGGCCCCCGTGTTCGCAGCTTGCACACCCGCTGCCGTGGGGGAGCGATGACGATTGACGTTGCGCGGATCGGCGCGATCGACGTCCACGTCCACGTGGAAGCATCGGTCTCAACCCCTGCGCCCGACCGCGTGCACCCCGTTTTCGGCATCCAGCTGCCCACGGTCCCGGAGCTCGCGGAGCTGTATCGCGGGCTGAACATGGCGGCCGTCGTCTTCGCGGTCGACGCCCCCGAATCGCTCGGCCATCGCGTCACCAACGAAGAGGTCGCGGAGCAGGCGGCGCTGGCGGACGACGTGCTCATTCCGTTTGGGAGCATCGATCCGACTCGGCGTCCCGACGCTGCCGCTATGGCGCGACGGCTTGTCAATGACCACGGGATCCGCGGATTCAAATTCCACCCTGCCACGCAGGGGTTCTTTGCCAACGACCCCGTCGCCTACCCACTGTACGAAGAGCTCGAGAGCCTCGGCGTGCCGGCGCTGTTCCACACGGGGCAGGTCGGCGGGGGAGCAGGGGCACGGCTGAAGTACTGCGACCCGATCTTCCTCGACGACGTCGCTGTCGACTTCCCGCGGCTGAAGATCATCATGGCCCACCCGTCCTACCCCTGGCAGGACGTCGCGCTGTCCATCGCGACGACGCGACCGAACGCCTATATCGATCTGTCGGGGTGGTCTCCGCGATACTTCTCACCCCACCTCATCCACCAATCCAACACTCTCCTGAAAGACAAGGTCATGTTCGGTTCCGACTACCCCGTCATCCACCCCGAGAGATGGCTCGCGGACTTCGCGCAGGCGGACTTCCGCGACGCCGTTCGCCCGGCGATCCTCAAGGGCACCGCAGCGAATGTGCTGGGGCTGACATGAGCGCGCCGCAGACCGTCGACCGCCTCCTCGATCAGCACGCCCGCGAACGCGGAGACCACCCCTTCCTGCTCTTCGGTGGCGAGACGACCACGTATCGCGAGATGGCGGAGCGCACCGTGCGGCTCGCCAATGCGCTGGCTGCGCGCGGGATGGTCGCGGGGGACCGCATCGCGATCATGAGCGGCAACCGCCCCGAGTTCCTCGAAGCGTGGTTCGCGAGCGCACGACTGGGAGCCGTCGAAGTCCCCGTCAATGTCGCCCTGCGTGGCCGCTTCCTCTCGTATCTGCTCGCCGACTCCGGCGCACGCTTCCTCGTCGTGGAGGCGCCGCTCGTTGAGCACGTCGCGGCCGTTGCGGAAGCCGTCCCGCAGCTGGAGACGATCATCGTCCTCGGCGCCGACGAGGGGACTTCGCTCACGGTTCCCGGCTGCACCGTCATCGATATCGACGAGCTTCGCACGGACGGCTCCGACACCCCGATCGGGGGTGTCGCCGACGTCACCGACACCGGTGTCATCGGTTACACCTCGGGCACCACGGGGCCGTCCAAGGGCGTGATGCTGTCGCATCGTGCCGCGTGGTACGCGGGCCACGACGCCGCAGTGGAGCGCGGTCTCACCGCCGAAGACGTCTTCTCCACAAGCCTGCCGCTGTTCCACCTCAACGCCCAGCACCTGACAACGGTCGCTGTGCTCTCCGTGGGAGCCACGCTCGCCCTCGAGCCGCGGTTCTCGGCGAGCGGGTTCTGGCAGAACCTCGCCGACGTGCGGGCCACGCACGTGAATGTCATCGGCGCGATGATCGGGATCCTGCTGCGCCTGCCGGAAACACCCGTGGAATGGACCGACTATCCGCGCATGACGTTCGCCGGCCCCCTGAACGACGAGATCATTCGGGAGTCGCGCCGTCGGTGGAATCTCGGATTCGTCACGGGGTACGGCGCCACGGAGTCGGGCATCGTCACCTACGCCGGAACCGACGGGCTCCCCGACGGATCCTGCGGCAAGGCGAGTCCCCACTTCGAGGTCGAGCTGGTCGATGACGACGGCGTCCCCGTTGCGGTGGGGGAGGTGGGCGAGTTCGTCACCCGTCCGCGTCGCGCCGGATCGATGATGACGGCCTACTGGGGGATGCCCGAGAAGACCGTCGAGGCGTTCCGTGACCTCTGGTACCACTCCGGGGACCTGGGTCGCCGCGACGAGGAGGGCTACTTCTACTTCGTCGACCGCAAGAAGGACGCGATCCGCCGACGCGGCGAGAACATCTCGTCGTTCGAGCTCGAGCAGGCCATCGGCGAGTACCCGGGCGTTGCCGAAGCCGTGGCGCTCGCCGTGCCCTCCGATCTGAGTGAGGACGAGGTGAAGGTCTGTGTGCGACTGACCGAGGGCGCCGCGTTCGAACCAGCGGCCTTCCTCGATTGGGCCGCCGACAACCTTCCCCGCTATATGATTCCCCGCTACCTCGAGGTGCTCGACGATTTTCCGCGGACGCCGACCCAGCGGGTCGAGAAGTATCGCCTTCGGGACACGGCGTTGTCGCCCACGACGTGGGACGCCGAAGCCGGCGGCTACATCGGCGGGTCGCGATGACCGCCTGGATCGTTCCCGCGGAGATCGGCTTCGAGGACGACGATCGCGCGGCGATCGCGGCCTGTCAGGATGTCGCCGTCGCGTTCTGCGAACTGCTTGATGCCGGCGATGCCGACGCTGCATTCACCTTGCACACCGAGGATCTCGCGTTCTTCCCTCCCGGTGCCGAGGCACCGCTCGGGCGGGACGCGGCGCGGGCGGCCGGCGAGCGGATGCTGCATGCCTACGAGGGGCGACGCACACTCCACGTGGTGGGCAACTTCCTCGGCCGCGCGACGGGCGCTGACCGGATCGAGGCCCAGTACGTCGTGTCCGTGTACGAGCTGACGCAGAACGTCGACGGCCGCGCGGTCGAGCGCGACGTTCCGGCCATCTTCGCGTTCGCCCACGAACACGCAGTGTTCCGTCGCGATGCTGCGGGCGCGTGGCGGTACGCGGAGCAGCGGATGCTTCCGATTGCTCCTCGTGACCCGTTCGCTGGGGTGACGCGATGAGCTCTTACGCCGACACACTCAGTGACCCGCTGGCGCGCCCAGGGCGACCGTCGGAAGGCCGTCGAGTGCTCGTCGCCGGCGGCGGACTCAGCGGCGTCCACGGCGCGATCGGATTCGCCAGCGCCTTCACGCTGGCCCGTGACGGTGCGCGCATCGTGATCGCCGATCGAGACCCCGAGGCCGCCGAGCGCGCGCGGGAGCTGATCGTCGCGGAGGGAGCCGAGGCGCACGTCGTCATCGGCGACATCGCGAATGACGAGACGTGTGCGCAGCTGGTCACCGACGCCGAGGCGGCTTTCGGTGGCCTCGACAGCGTGATCACGACGATCGGCCGGGGTGACCTCGAAGGGATCCTCGACGTCGACCGCGCCGGTTGGGACTCGATGCTGGAGGTCAACCTCACGACCGCCTGGCAGCTGATTCGTCACGCCGGCCCGCGGCTCACGCGCGGCGGCAGCATCGTCACGACCTCGTCGGGCGCGGCAGGATCACGAGGACCAGGCACTCCCTACAACGTGGCGAAGGCCGCGCTCGAGCAGCTGACGATCGGAGCGGCGGCGACGCTGGCGCCGCGCGGTGTGCGTGTCAATGCGGTACGGGTGGGAACGATCTGGTCGACGTTCGCCTCGCGAGCGTTCGATGACGAGCTGCGCCGGCTTCGCGCAGAGCAGGTCGCCCTGCGAACGGAAGGCACGGTCTGGGACATCGCCCAGACGATTGCGTTCCTGGCCGGGGACAGGGCCCGCTGGGTCAGTGGGCAGGTGGTCGCCGTCGACGGCGGTGGCCCGACGCCGGCGCCGCCAGGACACACGGGGCAGGAAGAGGAGACATCATGACCGTACGCGTCGCGTTGGTGACCGGCTGCGGGAAGCCGGATGGGATGGGGCAGGCGATCGTCCGCCGCCTCGCCGCGCAGGGCTACCGCGTCGTGGCGTCGGACGTCGCGCCGCAGGGGCTCGCGAACGACGCCCAGCGCGGCGACGCCCCCGCGGCAGGCTGGTCGGGCGTCGACTCGCTCGTCGAACAGGTGCGAGCGAGTGGAGGCACGGCGGATTCCGTGCTCGGGGACATCTCCGATGAGGCGGACGCGCACCGAATGGTGGCCGAGACGGTCGAACGGTTCGGGCGTCTCGACGTCCTGGTCAATAACGCGGCCGCGCCGCAGGGCGACGATCGCGCCGACATCGAGGAGGTGCCGGTGTCGACGTTCGATCGGATCGTGGCGATCAACCTCCGCGGCACCTATCTGATGTGTCTGGCCGCTGTGCCCGTGATGCGGAAGCAGCGTTACGGGCGGATCGTGAACGTCGCCTCGATGGCAGGCGTCGAGGCGATGCCGCTGGCGACGGCCTACTCGGCCTCGAAGGCGGGCGTCCTCGGTTTCACTCGCGCGCTCGCGGTGGATGTCGGCGCGTGGAGCATCACGGCCAACGCCGTGTGCCCCGGTCTGGTGTGGACGAGTCGTGGTCGATTCGGTGTGTCCACACCAGAAGAGGAAGCGGCGGCACGCACGCGTTTCGAAGACGGCATCGTGTCCGGTCGCGTCGGTGTTCCCGAAGACATCGCGTCGGCGGTCGCCTACCTCGCGGCCGACGAGAACGGGTACGTGACGGGCCAGGAGATCCACGTCAACGGCGGCGGCATCAGCGTCTTTCCCCGCCCGCGCCCTGAGGCGTAGAACAACGACGGGTCACACGCAGGGGTCGCCACCGAAGGCGAGATGGGCTTCGCGGGCGACGACGCCACCTGCAGGACGACGGCACGACGATCGCCCGGCCGCCGTTCAGTCGGCCGAACGCGGTGACGTGCACCGATGTGCCGTCGTCCTGCAGGGTGCCTACGCCCGTTCAGCCCATGCGTGGAGGGCGTCGCGCACGAAAGCGGCGCCCTCGGGGCCGCCGTAGTTCTTGCCGAACCGCGGGTCCGCGACGTACATGTCGCCGAGTCCGCGCACGTACCCGACGACCTCGGCCGGATCCTCTGCGGGTGTCCCCGGCATGCCGCGCAACCAGGCGACGTGACGCT
>DWXU01000177.1:0-3743 GCA_019119065.1 Candidatus Microbacterium pullistercoris
CGAGCGGAACGCGAACGATGATGAGGCGACCTTCCTTGACGGCCTCCATGGGTCCGTCTCCGGTGCGCGGCTTCATAGCAGCCATATGTGGCTCCCCTTCCTGATTGTTCCCCTCCATCTTATCGTGACCGCCGCGGGTCACCGCCGTTCCGGGAGTCATACGCAGTCACGGCACGAGGTAATACGTGTTTCCGATGCCGTACATCACGTGGATCCAGCAGAATTGCACGGCGATGCAGCCGACGAGCACAAGGATCCGTGCCGAACGGACCATGCGGACCGCGGCGACCGCGCCCCACAGCGGCGCGAGGGGAAGCAGCAGCCGGATCACGCTCGACTGCGGGAAGACCACGAGCACGACGTACACGAGGTAGCTCGCGACCCAGAGTCGCGGCACGATGCCGAGCGCTCGCACACCCGTGGTGAAGAACATCGCGATCGCGCCCGCGGCAAGCAGGGCGAGCAACACGTATCCGGCCCAGGAGGGGATGCCCCACAGGCGCGCCCAGACCTCGGCGGCCTGGATCCATCCCTCGCCCGGTACGAAGCCGTGGGCGTCGGGCACCCAGCCGCGGCGCCAGGCGAGCTCCGTGGCGAAGTACGCGTTCGCGTCGCCCGTGACCGTGTTCGCCACGATCGGCCAGCAGAACCCCGCCAGCGTGCCGATCGCGCCGGTGCCCAGGATGTGCACCACCTCGCGACGCGCGATCGGGCGCTCGCGCCGTCCGCGGATCCGCCAGAGCCCGTAGAGCGCGACGGTGAGTGGCAGGGCGAGCTCACCCGGACGCGTGAACGCGGCGAAGATCATCAGCGGATAGATCCACCCCCACCTCTCGCGATCGAGACAGACGAGCGCTGCCATGACCACCGCAAGGAAGAGCGCTTCGGCGTACGCGACGTGGAACATCAGGGCGAGGGGCCCGGCGGCGACGAACGCCACGCCCCACAGGGCGCTGCCGCGACCGATCCGTGAGACGAAGAGCGCGTAGAGGGCCCAGCAGGCGAAGAACCCGGCCACGAACGACACGAGCGCCGCGCATACGGCCCACGCGGTGGCGACCGCCCACACGTCGTCGGCGCCGACTCCGGCGCCCGGCACGAGCAGTGCGAGGGCGCGCGCCAACATCGGGTAGACCGGCATAAACGCCCAGGCGTTCTGGGCCACGTCGCCGGCGTCGTCGATCGGCAGATCGGTCGGATAGCCATTGAGAGCGATCTCGCGGTACCACGCGCCGTCCCAGCCGACGATGTAGTCGAGCAGAGACGGATCCGCGCCGTGGCGGCCGTCCGGCGGTGCGAGAGCCGTGCTGACGACGATGAAGAGACTCGTGACGACGCGCGCGGCGAGGTAGATCCCGAGCACCCGCGCCCAGGCGGGCGGATCCGTGCGAAGGCGACGCACGCGGCGGGTCAGCTGCTCGTCAGCCATCCCCTCAGTCCCTGCTCGACGTCCTCGATCTCGCTGATGCGCACGCGCTCCTCGTCGTGGTGGGCGAGCTGACCGTCGCCGGGACCGTAGTTGACGGCAGGGATCCCCAGCTCGCTGAACCGGGCGACGTCCGTCCAGCCGTACTTCGGCTTCGGGACGACACCGGTCGCCGTGACGAGCGACTGCGCGAGCGGCGCGTCGAGGCCCGGACGTGCGCCGCCCGCGAGGTCGGTGATCTCGACCTCGTACTCGTCGAAGAGGCGACGGATGTAGGCGACGGCCTCGTCCGCGGTCTTATCCGGTGCAAATCGGTAGTTGACCTCGACCTCACACGCATCGGGAACGACGTTGCCGGCGACGCCCCCCGAGATCCGCACGGCGTTGAGGCCCTCGCGGAAGTCGAGACCGTCGACGTCGATCGTCTTCGCGGTGTAGGCGGCGAGCTTCTGCAGGATGGGGGCGGC
The DNA here is from genome assembly GCA_019119065.1 of Candidatus Microbacterium pullistercoris. Classification (GTDB taxonomy): domain Bacteria; phylum Actinomycetota; class Actinomycetes; order Actinomycetales; family Microbacteriaceae; genus Microbacterium; species Microbacterium pullistercoris. The sequence continues at coordinate 1,894 of DWXU01000177.1, forward strand.
GAAGTGGATGGCGTTCTCGCCCATCCACGCGCGTGCGCTGTGCGAGCGGATCCCTCGCGTGCGCACCGCGGCGCGGAGCGTGCCGTTGCAGCCCCCCTCGATGCCGCCATTCGAGGGCTCGCCGAGGATCGCGAAGTCGCCCTCGAGCAGGTCGGGTCGGTTCCTGGCGAGACGACCGAGGCCGTTCTTGGACGCCTCGACCTCCTCGTTGTCGTACCAGATCCAGGTGACGTCGTGCACCGGGTCCGTCAGCTCGACTGCGAGCTTCAGCTGGATCGCGACGCCCGCCTTCATGTCGACCGTGCCACGGCCCCACAGGTAGTCCTCGCCCTCGATCGTCACGTCGCGCGTCGGCAGGTTGTCGGCGATCGGAACGGTGTCGAGATGCCCGGCGACGATCACCCGGCGTGTGCGTCCGAGCGCGGTGCGCGCGACGACCGCGTCACCGTCGCGAATGACCTCCAGATGGCTGTACGGCTCAAGCGCGGCGGCGACCTCATCGGCGAGGCGCTTCTCGTCTCCGGACTCGCTGGGGATGTCGCAGAGCACGCGCGTCAGGTCGACGGAGGAGGCCGTGAGATCGAGCATGCCCCCACCCTATTGGGTCGTCGAGTGCGGCTAACCTGGAGAGATGACTGACACGCTCTGGGCCTCCGGCGTCGGCCTCGCCACACGCGCCGCCGACGGCACCGTTCTCGACACCTGGTTCCCCTCCCCTGCCCTCGGCCGTCTCGCGGACGGCGACGGGGCGTCGGCCCGTGCGTCGCTCGAGAGCCAGACCGGCGCGGACGAGCGTCGCGGTGTGCAGCTGGAGGTCGTCGAGGTCGAGATCGAGATCGGCGCCGCCGTCGCGTCGACGCCCGACGCGTACCTGCGGCTGCACCTGCTGTCGCACCTGATCGTGACGCCGAATTCGGTCAGTCTCGAGAACGTGTTCGCTCACCTGCCGAACAACGCCTGGACGACGGCCGGCCCCGTCGCGCCGGAGTTCGCGTCGCAGAATCTGCCGGCACTCAAGCGGGCCGGCATCCAGGTCTACGCGCAGGACAAGTTCCCGCGGCTGACCGACTACGTCCTGCCCGAGGGCGTGCGCATCGGCGACGCCTCGCGGATCCGCCTCGGCGCGTACCTCTCGCCCGGGACGGTCGTCATGCACGAGGGCTTCGTGAACTTCAACGCCGGCACGCTCGGGTCCTCGATGGTCGAGGGCCGCATCTCCCAGGGCGTGGTCGTCGGCGACGGATCCGATGTCGGCGGCGGGGCGTCGATCATGGGAACGCTGTCCGGCGGCGGCACCCACCGGATCTCGATCGGCGAGCGCACGTTGCTCGGCGCGAACGCGGGCGTCGGGATCTCGCTCGGGAACGATTGCGTCGTCGAGGCCGGCCTCTACGTCACCGCCGGCACCAAGATCGTGCTCGCCGACGAGCCCCGCACGGCGGAGGGCGCGCCCCAGGTCGTCAAGGCATCGCAGCTGTCCGGCGTGAACGGCGTGCTGTTCATCCGCAACTCGGTGTCGGGCGCCATCGAGGCACGCAAGCGCACGGGCGTCGGCGTCACTCTCAACGAGGCGCTGCACGCGTAGCCGCGCAGGAACGTGCGGACGTGGCGGCACTCGCGGCCGCCACGTCCGACCACGCCCCTGAGGCCCGCGGGTGCGTTAATGGCAAGGCGGAGAAGGGAAGGCGCACCGAGGTGCGTCGACCGCCGACAACGCCGCCAGTGGCGTGCCCGTGACCCTGAGGTCCGCGGGCGCGTCAATGGCAAGGCGGAGAAGGGAAGGCGCACCGAGGTGCGTCGACCGCCGACAACGCCGCCAGTGGCGTGCCCGTGACCCTGAGGTCCGCGGG
>DWXU01000178.1:0-18343 GCA_019119065.1 Candidatus Microbacterium pullistercoris
GCACGGATGGATGCATTTGTGGAAGGTGGGACGCAGGAGGGCCCGCACACGGTCAGTGTGCGGGCCCTCCTGCAGAGTGGGTTACTTGGCGAAGCCGTCGGCCTCCGCCGCAGCAGCGTCGCGGAAGTACACGTCGGCCTTGACCTGCGCGTAGCCAGCGTCGCCCGACTCGTAGAACTTCTTGGTCGCGGTCTTGCCCTTGACCTCGAAGCCCTCGGGAGCAGAGCCATCCTCGAGCGGCTCGGCCTTGCCGTCTGCGGCGCCGGCCTCGTCGGCCGAGTTAGCAGCAGCATCGGCGTCAGCAGCGTCGGCGTCAGCAGCGTCAGCGTCCCCAGCCGAGTCCACCGACTCAGCAGCCTCAGCGGAAGCCTCCTCCGCCGTCGCGTCAACCGCGTCCTCGACGGGTTCCTCGACCGGGGCGGCGTCAGCCTTCGGCGTGGCCTTGACCTTCGGGGTGACCGGCTCGAGCACGAGCTCGATCACGGCCATGGGCGCGTTGTCGCCCTTACGGGGGCCGATCTTGACGATGCGCGTGTAGCCACCCTCGCGGTCAGCCACCTGCGGCGCGATCTCGGTGAAGAGAACGTGCACGGCTTCCTTGTTGCGGAGGAGCGACAGCGCGCGACGGCGCGAGGCGAGGTCGCCGCGCTTCGCGAACGTCACGAGACGCTCGGCCACGGGACGCAGGCGCTTTGCCTTCGTCTCGGTCGTCTTGATCGACGTGTTGGTGAAGAGCGCGGACGCGAGGTTCGCGAGGATCAGACGCTCATGTGCGGCACCGCCACCGAGGCGGGCACCCTTCGTGGGCTTAGGCATTTCTCAGTACTCCAGTATCGAAAGAGTCGGAAAGGATCAGAGCGTCTCGTCGTTCTCGTAGCCGCTGTAGAAGTTCGAGCCCTCGAAACCGGGGACCGAGTCCTTCAGCGACAGACCGAGCGAAGTAAGCTTCTCGCCCACCTCGTCCACCGACTTCTGTCCGAAATTGCGGATGTTCATGAGCTGCGACTCCGAGAGGGAGACCAGCTCGCTGACCGTGTTGATCCCCTCGCGCTTGAGGCAGTTGTACGAGCGGACCGACAGGTCGAGATCCTCGATCGGCATCGACAGCTCGTCCGACAGGACCTCGGCGACCGGCGCCGGGCCGATCTCGATGCCCTCGGCCTCCTCGTTCAGCTCGCGTGCGAGACCGAACAGCTCGACGAGCGTGCGTCCCGCCGATGCGACGGCGTCGCGCGGGAGGATCGACGGCTTCGTCTCGACGTCGAAGACCAGCTTGTCGAAGTCAGTGCGCTCACCGGCACGCGTCGCGTCGACGCGGTAGGAGACCTTCAGCACCGGCGAGTAGATCGAGTCGATCGGGATCTGACCCGCCTCGGCGTACTCGTTGCGGTTCTGACCCGACGAGACGTAGCCACGGCCACGCTCGATCGTGATCTCGAGCTCGAACTTCGCCTCGTCGTTGAGCGTGGCGATGACGAGCTCGGGGTTGTGCACCTCGACGCCAGCGGGAGCGGAAATGTCCGCTGCCGTGACCTCACCGGCACCCGTCTTGCGCAGGTAGGCGGTGATGGGCTCGTCGCGCTCGCTCGAGACAACGAGCTGCTTGACGTTGAGGATGATCTGCGTGACGTCCTCGACGACACCCGGGATCGTGCTGAACTCGTGCAGAACGCCATCGATGCGAATGCTGGTGACGGCGGCGCCGGGGATCGACGACAGCAGGCTGCGACGCAGCGAGTTGCCGATCGTGTAACCGAATCCGGGCTCGAGCGGCTCGATGATGAACCGGCTGCGGAACTCGGAGATCTTCTCCTCGGTAAGGGTGGGACGCTGTGCGATGAGCACTATGTGTTCCTTTCGATCAAGTGCCCGCTATATGACACTTGGTGAATGAGGTCTTGAATTGTGACTCCTGCGCCAGATGCGCAGTTGGAACGACGTGGTGCCCGGAGCGCGCGAGGCGCGCTCCGGGCGAGCAGATACTCAGACGCGGCGACGCTTCGGCGGACGGCAGCCGTTGTGCGCCTGGGGCGTCACGTCCTGGATCGAACCGACCTCGAGGCCAGCGGCCTGCAGCGAGCGGATCGCCGTCTCGCGACCCGAGCCCGGGCCCTTCACGAAGACGTCGACCTTCTTCACGCCGTGGTCCTGCGCCTGACGAGCAGCTGACTCGGCAGCCATGCCGGCGGCGTACGGCGTCGACTTGCGCGAGCCCTTGAAGCCCACGCCACCCGACGAAGCCCAGCTGAGCACGGCGCCCGACGGGTCGGTGATCGCGACGATCGTGTTGTTGAACGTCGACTTGATGTGGGCCTGGCCCAGCGCGACGTTCTTCTTTTCCTTGCGACGCGGCTTGCGCGCTGCGGTGTTTGGTGTAGCCATGGTGTTCTCCTAAACCCCTTACGCGCCTTAGCGAGCCTTCTTCTTACCGGCGACCGTGCGCTTCGGGCCCTTACGGCTACGCGCGTTGGTCTTGGTCCGCTGGCCACGCACGGGGAGGCCACGACGGTGGCGGATTCCCTGGTACGAACCGATCTCGACCTTGCGGCGGATGTCGGCGGCCACCTCGCGGCGAAGGTCACCCTCCACCTGGTAGTTGCCGTCGATCTCATCACGCAGGCTGATGAGCTGGTCATCGGTGAGGTCCTTGACGCGGACGCTCTCGTCGATGCCCGTCGCCGCCAGGATCTGGCTGGAGCGGGTACGGCCGATGCCGTAGATGTATGTCAGTGCGACCACCGCGCGCTTTTCGCGCGGGATGTCGACGCCGGCAAGACGTGCCATGCGATTCTCCTGTTGATTGTGAGAGGTATGGAGCAGTATCGGTGCCCGGGCCTCCACCCCGAGGTGTCCCCCGCAATGCGGGTTCTGAAACTGCCGTTCTTATGGAATTGTGCGGGTCGAGCGGGCCCTCAGCCTTGCCGCTGCTTGTGTCGCGGGTTGGACTTGCAGATGACCATGACGACGCCGTGACGGCGGATCGTCTTGCAGCTGTCGCAGATGCGCTTGACGCTGGGCTGAACCTTCATGATTTTCCTAATCGCTGTCTTCGTACCCGCGAAGCGCGGGCCGTTACTTCTCGGCCGAGGAACTCAGCGGTAGCGGTAGACGATGCGCCCGCGCGTGAGGTCGTAGGGGCTCAGCTCCACGACCACGCGGTCCTCCGGGATGATGCGGATGTAGTTCTGTCGCATCTTTCCGGAGATCGTGGCGAGCACCTTGTGCCCGTTCGACAGCTCGACGCGGAACATCGCGTTGGGCAGCGACTCGGACACCGTGCCTTCGATCTCGATGACACCGTCTTTAGCCATAAACTCGCTTACCTTCTGAGCAGACCGGCCGGTCTGCGGTGAATGAGTGGATCGACGTTCGGCCGCGCGCGAGCGCAGGCGCAAGACGCCAACGATCTATGCTATACGACACGCCCAAGCCGATCAACATGGGCGTGTCGCGCGCGTGGTATCAGTTCAGGTTCGCACGGATGTCGACGTCGGGATCCATCGTCAGCGGGATGACCTCGTCGTTGACGACGATCGTCGGCGTCGACACCTGCGTCTGCCCCTCGGCCAGCGGGGTCTCCGACGTGCGCTCGGCCACGTAGTCGCCGTACTCGCGGTTCGTGATGCAGTCGGCTGCGCCAGCGGCGCCGGCCTGCTCCGCGTAGCCGATCAGCTCGTCGTCATCGAGTCCGGCCGTCGCCTCGGCCGGCTGGTTGCGGAACAGCAGGTCGATGAACGTGTAGGCCGCTTCGCCGTCCTCGTCCGCCACGCAGTAGGCGGCGTTCGCCGCGCGCGTGGAGTACTCGGTCCCCTGCGAGGCGCGGTCGAGGATCGAGATCGGGTGAAGATTCAGCGTGATCGTCCCGTCCTCGACAAGCTCGCTCGTGGTCTCGCCGTAGGCGTCCCACGCCTGCCCGCAGTAGGGGCACATGAAGTCGAGGTACTCGTCGACGCTCTGATCGCCGTCGCCGATCGCGATCGCGCCGGTCTCCTCGTTGACGACGCCCGCGGCGGGGGCCTGTGCGGGCTCCGAGGCGGTGCGGTTCATGAAGTACACGAGCACGGCGACCGCGACGACCGCCACGACGACGACGACCGAGATGATGATCGGGAAGGGGTTTCGGCTCTTCGCGGCTGCTGCTGCCATGGGTTTCTCCGGTGTCAGGGGATGGGGGTCGGCTTCACGCCGTATGGAGCCAGGCCCGCCGCTCCCCCATCGGGAGAGGTCAGAACCCAGATGCCTCCAGAATGCACGGCAACACTATGTTCCCAATGTGCGCCTGAAGATCCGTCGGAGGTCGAGATCGTCCAGTCGTCGTCGCCGACGAACACGTCTTCTCCCCCGGCCGTCATCATCGGCTCGACGCAGATGCACAGCCCCGGCTTGATTTCGGCGCCGCGCGCGGGCGTCGCGTAGTGGAACAGCGTCGGCGCCTCGTGCATCGAGCGTCCGATGCCGTGGCCGACGTAGTCGCGCAGGATCCCCGCGGGCTGTCCGGTCGACGGCAACGGGTTGGCCTCGATGTGTTCCTGGATCGTCGCGCCCACCTCGCCGAGGTGCGCACTCGTCGCGAGCGCGGCGATGCCCGCCCACATGGATCCGCGGGTCACGTCAGAAAGCTCGTGGCGCTGCGCGACGAGCTCCGGATCCGCGGGCTCGCCCGGGACGATGAACGTGCGCGCGGAATCGCCGTTCCAGCCCGCGGGCGTCTCGGCACCGCAGTCGATCGAGACGATGTCGCCGGGTTCGAGCACGCGCGGCCCGGGGATCCCGTGGACGACCTCGTCGTTCACCGACGCGCAGACCGTGTGGGAGTATCCCGGGACGAGCTGGAAGTTCGAGTGCGCCCCGCGCGCGCGAATCGCGTCGTCGGCGATGCGGTCGAGCTCGAGCGTCGTGATGCCGGGCCGGATCGCGGCCTCAACGGCATCGAGCGCGGCGGCCGTGATGAGACCCGGCTCGATCATCTCCCGCAGCTGAGCGGGCTTCTTGTAGATCGATCGACGGAACACGGCCTGAGACGGGTCAGGCGCGCGCCAGGCCGCGGGCGTCGAGAGCGGCGAAGATGCGCTCGGTGATCTCGTCGAGGGATCCGACGCCGTCGATGCGATCGACGATGCCGCGCGCCGCATAGGTGTCGATGATCGGCGCCGTCTCCCGCTCGAAGATGTCGAGGCGGTGGGCGACGGCCTCTTCGGTGTCGTCGCTGCGTCCCTCGATCTTCGCGCGCTCGCTGATGCGGGCGATCGATTCGTCGCGCGGCACGTCGAGGACGATGACGGCGTCGAGCGCCGCGTCCGACTCACCCAGGAACGTGTCGAGGTACGCGACCTGAGCCGCGTTGCGCGGGTAGCCGTCGAGCAGGAAGCCGCGCGTCGCGGCGTCGTCCTGCGAGAGCCGGTCGCTGACGACCTCGCCCGTCACATCGTCGGGAACGAGGTTGCCGGCGTCGGTGATGGCCTTGACCTTCTTGCCGAGCTCGGTGGAGTTCTTGATGTTCGCGCGGAAGATGTCGCCCGTCGCGACGACGGGGATTCCGTATGCCTCGGCCACGCGCACGCCCTGCGTGCCCTTGCCCGAACCCTGCGGTCCGACGATCAGGAGGCGTGTCGTCATCGAAGAAGCCCTTCGTAGTGGCGCTGCTGCAGCTGCGCGTCGATCTGCTTGACGGTCTCAAGCCCCACACCGACGATGATGAGGATCGACGCACCGCCGAACGGGAAGTTCTGGTTCGCCTGCACGGTCGACAGGGCGATCAGCGGGATCAGCGCGACGATGCCGAGGTAGATCGACCCCGGGAACGTGATGCGCGTGAGCACGAAGTCGAGGTACTCGGCTGTGGGCCGTCCGGCGCGAACGCCCGGCACGAAGCCGCCGTACTTCTTCATGTTGTCCGCGACGTCGACCGGGTTGAACGTGATCGACACGTAGAAGTACGTGAACCCGACGATGAGGAGGAAGTAGATCGCCATGTAGAGCGGGTGGTCGCCCGTGACGAGGTACTCGTTGATCCACACGACCCAGGCGGGCGGGGTGGATCCGTCGGCCGGCATGTTGAACTGCGCGATCAGCGTCGGCAGGTACAGCAGCGACGAGGCGAAGATCACGGGGATCACGCCGGCCATGTTGACCTTGATGGGGATGTACGTGTTCGTGCCGCCGTAGGTGCGGCGACCGACCATCCGCTTCGCGTACTGCACGGGGATCCGTCGCTGCGACTGCTCGACGAAGACGACGAGGCCGATGATCACGACGCCGATGGCGAGGACGAGGAGGAAGACCTCGAAGCCGTTGGCGGCCCAGATGGCGCCGAGCGCACCGGGGAACGTCGCGGCGATCGAGGTGAAGATCAACAGCGACATGCCGTTGCCGACGCCGCGCTCGGTGACGAGCTCCGCCATCCACATCACGAGACCGGTGCCGGCCGTGAGCGTGATGACGATCATCATCTGGGTGATCCAGCTCGTGTTGGTGAGGAGGTTGTTGCACTCCGCGATGCCAGTGTTGCCGAACAGCTGACCGGTGCGGGCGACCGTCACGAGAGTCGTCGACTGCAACAGTGCAAGCGCGATCGTGAGGTAGCGGGTGTACTGGGTGAGCTTGGCCTGGCCCTGCTGACCCTCCTTGTGGAGCGTCTCGAAGTGCGGGATCACGACGCGGAGGAGTTGCGTGATGATCGTCGCGGTGATGTACGGCATCACGCCGAGGGCGAAGATCGACAGCTGCAGCAGCGCGCCACCGGAGAACAGGTTGACGATGGACATCAGTCCGCCGCCGCCCGACGTCTCCGCGATACACACCTGGACATTGGGATAGCTCACGGCGGGCGCCGGAATGTGCGCGCCGAAGCGGTAGATGGCGATGATGCCGAGCGTGAAGCCGATCTTCCGACGAAGGTCGGGTGTGCGGAAGATCCGCGCGATAGCGCTAAACAAGAAACTGCCTCCCAGGAATGGACGGTGACCGCTGGGGAGCGCACACCATCCACCAGACTAACGGAAAGAGGCCGGGAGCTCCTCGCTCCCGGCCTCCCCGGTATACGACGTCCGCAGACGTCTTACTTGATCGAACCGCCGGCGGCTTCGATCTTGGCCTTGGCCGAGGCCGACACCTTGTCGACGTCGACGTTCAGCGCGACGGAGATGTCTCCGTCGCCGAGGACCTTCACCAGCGAGTTCTTGCGCACGAGACCCTTGTCCACGAGATCGGCCGACGTGATGTCGCCACCCTCGGGGAACGCCTCCGCGATCTTGTCCAGGTTCACAACCTGGTACTCGGTGCGGAACGGGTTCTTGAAGCCGCGAAGCTTCGGCGTGCGCATGTGCAGCGGCATCTGGCCACCCTCGAAGCCGGGACGCACGGTGTTGCGTGCGTGCGTGCCCTTCGTGCCTCGACCCGCCGTCTTGCCCTTCGAGCCCTCACCGCGACCCTTGCGGGTCTTCGCGGTGTTGGCGCCGGGAACCGGACGGAGGTGGTGAGCCTTGAGCACGCCGGGGCGCTCGTTGTTCTCAGCCATCAGTCGATCTCCTCAACCTTCACGAGGTGAGCGACGGCACGCACGTAACCGCGCGTCTGGGCGTCATCGGGGCGGACAACCGCGTCACCGATCCGCTTCAGACCGAGGCTGCGCAGCGTGTCGCGCTGGTTCTGCTTCTCGCTCACCTTGGACTTGATCTGCGTCACCTTCAGACGAGCAGCCATCAGGCACCTGCCTTCGTGCTCGCGGCGGCCTTCTCGGCCTCCGCACGGACGATACGCGCCGGTGCGACCTGGTCGAAGTCGAGGCCACGACGTGCGGCGACCGCACGGGGCTCCTCGAGCTGCTTCAGGGCGGTCACGGTCGCGTGCACGATGTTCAGCGTGTTCGACGAACCGAGCGACTTCGACAGCACGTCGTGGATGCCCGCGCACTCGAGGACGGCGCGAACCGGGCCACCGGCGATCACACCGGTACCGGCCGACGCCGGACGCAGCATGACGACGCCCGCGGCGTCCTCACCCTGCACCGGGTGCGGGATGGACAGTCCGACGCGAGGCACGCGGAAGAAGTTCCGCTTCGCCTCTTCGACGCCCTTCGAAATCGCGAGGGGAACCTCACGGGCCTTGCCGTAGCCGACGCCCACGAGTCCGTCACCGTCGCCGACGACCACGAGAGCGGTGAAGCTGAAGCGACGACCACCCTTCACGACCTTCGACACACGGTTGATGGTGACGACGCGCTCGAGGAACTGGCTGTCGCCACCCCGACCACGGTCGTTGCCGCGACGGTCGCCACCGCGTCCGCCACGACCGCCGCCACGGCGGTCCTGACGCTGCTCCTGGCGCGGCTCGGCCTGCGCCGCGGCGGGCGCGTCCTGACCGGCTGCTTCGGTGGTCACTTCGGTCTCCTTGTTGTCACTCACAGGCTCAGCCCTCCCTCGCGTGCGCCATCGGCGATGGCCGCGACGCGACCGGCGTAGCGGTTTCCACCGCGGTCGAACACGACGGACTCGACGCCAGCGGCCTTCGCGCGCTCGGCGACGAGCTCGCCGACCTTGCGTGCCTTGGCGGTCTTGTCATCGTCCGACGAGCGCAGGTCGGTCTCGAGGGTCGACGCCGAGGCCACGGTGTGGCCCTTCGCGTCGTCGATGACCTGCACGAAGACGTGGCGCGACGAACGCGACACGACCAGGCGGGGCCGCTCGGCGGATCCCAAGACCTTCTTGCGAAGGCGAGCGTGGCGGCGCGAGCGCGCAGCGGACTTCGACTTCACAGCCATGATTACTTACCAGCCTTTCCGGCCTTGCGGCGGACCTGCTCGCCGGCGTAACGCACACCCTTGCCCTTGTAGGGCTCGGGCTTGCGAATCTTACGGATGGTGGCGGCGCACTCACCCACGGCCTGCTTCGAGATGCCGGAGATGGTGATCTTGTTGTTGCCCTCGACCTCGAAGGAGATGCCCGCCGGCGGCTCGACCGTGACCGGGTGGGAGAAGCCGAGAGCCAACTCGAGGTTCTGGCCCTTCTTCTGCACGCGGTAGCCGGTGCCGACGATCTCAAGACCCTTCGAGTAGCCCTGGCTCACGCCGATGATGTCGTTGTTGATGAGGGTGCGGGTCAGTCCGTGCAGCGAACGCGACTCACGCTCCTCGTCGGGGCGGGTGACGAGAACCTGGTTCTCCTCGACCTTGACCTCGATGGGCTCTGCGACGTTGAGCGTCAGCTCGCCCTTCGAGCCCGACACCGTGACCGTGCGGCCATCGACGTCGACCTTCACGCCCACGGGAATGTCAATGGGAAGCTTTCCAATACGCGACATTGTCAATCACCACACGTAGGCGAGAACTTCTCCGCCCACGCCCTTCTGCTCGGCCTGGCGGTCTGTGAGAAGACCGCTGGAGGTGGACAGGATGGCGATGCCGAGGCCGCCGAGCACCGTGGGGAGCTCGTTCGACTTCGCGTAGACGCGAAGGCCGGGCTTCGACACGCGCTTGATGCCCGAGATGGAACGCTCACGGTTCGCGCCGTACTTCAGCGTCAGGGTGAGGGACTTGCCGACGCGAGCGTCGGTCTCCTCGTACCCCGTGATGTAACCCTCCTGCTGGAGCATCGCCGCGATGTTCTTCTTGAGCTTGCTCGACGGCAACGACACCTGGTCGTGGTGCGCCGAGTTCGCGTTGCGCAGACGGGTCAGCAGATCTGCGACCGGGTCTGTCATGGTCATAACGACTGTCCTTTGTTCATGAGGTTTCGGCTGCCGTTACACGACAGACGACCTTCCACGATTCAGTAGCGATATTCGATTGTTCGCCGTGATGCCGGGCCCAGCGAGCCGAACCCGGCATCTCAGCGTGGTTCCTGTGCGGAAGGATCCGATCAGGAGGTCTTGACGAACGGGAAGCCGAGGTGCGTCAGCAGCGCACGGCCCTCGTCATCGTTCTTCGCGGTCGTGACGACCGTGATGTCGAAGCCGCGGACGCGATCGATCTTGTCCTGGTCGATCTCGTGGAAGATCGACTGCTCCGTCACACCGAACGTGTAGTTGCCGTTGCCGTCGAACTGCTTCGGCGAGAGCCCACGGAAGTCGCGGATACGCGGAAGCGCAAGCGACACGAGGCGGTCGAGGAACTCCCAGGCGCGGTCACCGCGGAGGGTGACGTGCGCGCCGATGGGCTGGCCGTCGCGCAGCTTGAACTGAGCGATCGACTTCCTGGCCTTCGTGACGACGGGCTTCTGGCCCGTGATCGCGGTGAGGTCTGCGACCGCACCCTCGATCACCTTGCTGTCGCGGGCGGCCTCGCCGACGCCGGTGTTGACGACGACCTTGACCAGGCCCGGAACCTGCATGACGTTCGGGTATCCGAACTCTTCCTGCAGCTTCGCCCGGATCTCGTTCCGGTAGGCCTGCTTCAGGCGCGGCTGGATTTTGCCAGTCTGCGCGGCAGTGTCCGTGCTCATCTGTTAACCCTTACTTTCCCTTGGGGTCGGGAATGTCGGCTCCCGAGCCCTTGGCGACGCGCACGCGCACGGTCTTCTTGACGCCGTCCTTGACCTGCTCCTCCACGCGGTATCCCACGCGGGTCGGCTTGTTGGTCTCGGGGTCGACAACCGCGACGTTCGACACGTGGATCGGGGCCTCGAAGGTCTCGATGCCACCGGTCTTGGTGCCGCGCTGGGTCTGACCGATGCGGGTGTGCTTGGTGATGTAGTTGACGCCCTCGACGATCAGGCGGTTGCCGAGAACCTCGAGCACCTTGCCCTGCTTGCCGCGGTCGCCGCCGCGCTCCTGAGTGGCGCCGGTGATGACCTGCACGAGGTCACCCTTCTTGATCTTCGCCATGAGTTACAGCACCTCCGGAGCGAGCGAGACGATCTTCATGAACTTGCGGTCGCGAAGCTCGCGGCCGACCGGTCCGAAGATACGCGTACCGCGGGGCTCGCCGTTGTTGGCGAGGACGACGGCAGCGTTCTCGTCGAACTTGATGTACGAGCCGTCGTCGCGGCGCGTCTGCTTCACGGTGCGGACGACAACCGCCTTGACGATGTCGCCCTTCTTCACGTTGCCGCCCGGGATCGCGTCTTTGACCGTCGCGACGATGGTGTCACCCACGCCCGCGTAACGGCGGGCAGAGCCACCGAGAACGCGGATCGTGAGCAGCTCCTTCGCGCCGGAGTTGTCGGCGACCTTGAGGCGAGATTCGTTCTGAATCACTGGTTACTCCTTCAAGTGAGCCCGCAGGCTTACTTGGCCTTTTCGACGATCTCGACCAGGCGCCAGCGCTTGGTGGCGCTGTACGGACGGGTCTCGTTGATGACGACGACGTCGCCGATACCGGCGCTGTTCTGTTCGTCGTGCGCCTTGAGCTTCTTCGTGCGGCGCAGGATCTTGCCGTAGAGCGGGTGCTTCATACGGTCCTCGACCTCGACGACAATCGTCTTGTCCATCTTGTCGCTGACGACGTAGCCGCGCTCCGACTTGCGGTAGCCGCGCTCGACAGCCTGCTCGGCCTTCTTCTCGCTCGCCATCACTCAGTCTCTCCCTCGGCGGCAGCCTCGTCGGCCTTCTTCGCCTTGCTCTTCTTGGCCTTCTTGGGGGCCGCGGGGTCCGGCGTCGCGCGGATCCCGAGCTCACGCTCACGGATCACGGTGTAGAGCCGTGCGATATCGCGCTTGACGGCGCGGATGCGACCGTGGCTCTCCAGCTGACCGGTCGCCGACTGGAAGCGCAGGTTGAACAGCTCTTCCTTGGACTTCCGCAGCTCCTCGAGGAGGCGCTGGTCTTCGAACGTGTCGAGCTCGCTCGGGGCGAGCTCCTTGGTGCCGATCGCCATTACGCGTCGCCCTCCTCGCGCTTGATGATGCGTGCCTTGAGCGGCAGCTTGTGCATTGCCCGGCTCAACGCGCCCTTGGCGAGCTCTTCGCTCACACCCGCGACCTCGAAGAGGACGCGACCCGGCTTGACGTTGGCAACCCAGAACTCCGGGGATCCCTTACCGGAACCCATGCGGACTTCAGCAGGCTTCTTGGTGAGCGGGCGGTCGGGGAAGATGTTGATCCAGACCTTTCCACCTCGCTTGATGTGACGGGTCATGGCGATACGCGCGGCTTCGATCTGACGGTTCGTCACATAGGCCGGCGTGAGCGCCTGGATCCCGTACTCACCGAACGTGACGCGCGTGCCGCCAGTAGCCTGGCCGCGACGGTCGGGACGGTGCTGCTTACGGAATTTCACCTTGCGGGGGATAAGCATTACGCCGATGCTCCTTCCGGGGCCCTCTTGTCGGCGCCGGCGTCGTTGCGACGCGGTCCACGACGGCCGCCACGGTCGCCGCGTGCAGGCTTCTTCGTAGCCTCCTCGCGAGCGAGCTCCTTGTTCGTGAGGTCACCCTTGTAGACCCAGACCTTCACGCCGATGCGGCCGAAGGTGGTCTTCGCCTCGTAGAAGCCGTAGTCGATGTTCGCGCGCAGCGTGTGCAGCGGCACACGACCCTCGCGGTAGAACTCGGTGCGGCTCATGTCGGCACCGCCGAGGCGGCCGGAGACCTGGATCCGAACGCCCTTGGCGCCCGCGCGCATCGCGCCCTGCAGCCCCTTGCGCATCGCGCGGCGGAAGGCCACGCGCGCTGCGAGCTGCTCGGCGACGCCCTGCGCCACGAGCTGAGCGTCGGCCTCGGGGTTCTTGACCTCGAGGATGTTCAGCTGGATCTGCTTGCTCGTCAGCTTCTCGAGCTCGCCACGGATGCGCTCGGCCTCCGCACCACGACGCCCGATGACGATGCCCGGGCGGGCGGTGTGGATGTCGACGCGCACACGGTCCTTGGTGCGCTCGAGGTCGATGCGGCTCACACCGGCACGGTCGAGGTTCTTCTGCAGAAGCTCGCGGATCCGGATGTCCTCAGCAACGTAGTCAGCGTAGCGCTGACCCGGCTTCGTCGAGTCAGCGAACCACCGCGACGTGTGGTCCGTCGTGATGCCGAGACGGAAGCCGTAAGGGTTGATCTTCTGTCCCATTACTTGCTCGCCTTCTTGTTGCTGCCCGCTGCCACGTTGGCGGCCTCGGGCGTCGAGAGCACGACCGTGATGTGGCTCGTGCGCTTCTTGATCTGGTCGGCGCGACCCTGGGCACGGGGGCGGAAACGCTTCAGCGTGATCCCCTCGTCCACGAAGGCGTTCTTGACGAACAGATCTTCTTCATTCAGCGACTCGCCTGCTGCGTCAGCCTTCACCACGGCGTTCGCCTTGGCCGACTCGACGAGCTTGTAGATCGGGTCGGATGCGCTCTGCGCGGCGAACTTCAGGATCGCGAGGGCCTCATCGGCCTGCTTTCCCTTGATGAGCTGGGCGACACGACGAGCCTTCTGAGGGGTCACGCGGATGTGTCGCACGCGTGCGATGGACTCCACCATTTCTTACTCCTCTTGCGTCGCCGCGTCAGCGGCGACGGCCCTTCTTGTCGTCCTTCACGTGGCCGCGGAAGGTACGGGTGGGCGCGAACTCGCCCAGCTTGTGGCCGACCATGGACTCGGACACGAACACCGGGATGTGCTTGCGTCCGTCGTGCACGGCGATCGTGTGACCCAGCATTGCCGGGACGATCATCGAGCGACGCGACCAGGTCTTGATGACGTTCTTCGACCCCGCCTCGTTCTGCGAGACAACCTTGCGAAGCAGGTGCTCGTCGACGAAGGGGCCCTTCTTCAGACTGCGTGGCATCTTCTTGAACTCCTACTTGCGGTTCTTGCCGGACGGGCGACGACGCACGATGTACTTGTCGCTTTCCTTGTTGGGACGACGGGTGCGGCCCTCGACCTGGCCCCACGGCGACACCGGGTGGCGTCCACCGGAGGTGCGACCTTCACCACCACCGTGCGGGTGGTCGATCGGGTTCATCACGACACCGCGGACGGTCGGGCGAACGCCCTTCCAGCGCTTGCGGCCTGCCTTGCCCCAGTTGATGTTCGACTGCTCGGCGTTGCCGACCTCGCCGATCGTGGCGCGGCAGCGCGCGTCGATGTTGCGGACCTCACCCGACGGCAGACGGAGCTGCGCGTAGGGGCCGTCCTTTGCGACGAGGCGCACCGAGGCTCCCGCCGAGCGCGCGAGCTTCGCACCGCCGCCGGGCCGAAGCTCGACGTTGTGGAGCACGGTACCCGTGGGGATGTTGCGCATCGGGAGGTTGTTGCCCGGCTTGATGTCCGCGCCAGCGCCCGACTCGACGACGTCGCCCTGCTTCAGCTTCGCCGGAGCGAGGATGTAGCGCTTGGTGCCGTCGACGTAGTGCAGGAGCGCGATGCGCGCCGTGCGGTTCGGGTCGTACTCGATGTGCGCGACCTTCGCGTTCACGCCGTCCTTGTCGGCGCGACGGAAGTCGATCACACGGTACTGGCGCTTGTGGCCCCCACCGATGTGACGCGTCGTGATGCGGCCCTGGTTGTTGCGGCCACCAGACTTCGACAGCGGACGCAGCAGCGACTTCTCGGGCGTCGAGCGCGTGATCTCGGCGAAGTCAGCCACCGACGAGCCGCGGCGACCGGGGGTCGTGGGCTTGTAGTTGCGAATAGCCATATTCGTTCCTTTGATCCTTCCCAGCTATCAGGCGACAGCCGTGAAGATGTCGATGGTGCCCGACGAGAGCGTCACGATGGCGCGCTTGACGTCCTTGCGCTTGCCGGTGCCGAATCGGGTGCGACGGGTCTTGCCCTGGCGGTTCTGAGTGTTCACCGAGGCGACCTTCACGCCGAAGATCTTCTCGATCGCGAGCTTGATCTCGGTCTTGTTCGCGCGGGGGTCCACGATGAACGTGTACTTGCCCTCGTCGATCATGCCGTAGCTCTTCTCGGAGACCACCGGAGCGAGGATGATGTCGCGCGGGTCCTTGTTGATCGCGGTCATGCCGAGACCTCCTTCGAGCCGGCCTTCTGCGCGATGAACGCGTCGATGGCGGCCTTGGTGAAGACGATGTCGTCGCTGCGGACGATGTCGTAGGCGTTGAGCTGGTCGGCCACGAGCACGTGCACGTTGCCAAGGTTGCGGACGCTGAGGTAGCCGTTCTCGTCCTCGCGGTCGAGGACGACGAGTGTCTTCTGCTCAGCCGTGAACGTCTTCAGGAAGCCCGACGCGGCCTTCGTCGACGGTGCGTCGACGCCGAACGAGTCGACCACGTGGATCCGCTCGCCGCGCAGACGGTCGCTGAGCAGGCCAGCGAGGGCCGCCGCGATCATCTTCTTGGGCGTGCGCTGCGAGTAGTCGCGCGGCTTGGGTCCGTGGACGATGCCGCCGCCGCGGTGCTCGGGCTGACGGATCGAACCCTGACGTGCGCGGCCGGTGCCCTTCTGCTTGAACGGCTTGGCGCCGGTACCGGAGACCTCACCGCGACGCTTCGTCGAGTGGGTGCCCTGGCGCGCCGCAGCAAGCTGTGCGGTGACGACCTGGTGGATCAGCGGAATGTTCGTCTTGACGTCGAACACGCTGGCGGGCAGGTCGACCGTGCCGGTCTTCTTCCCGTCGGTGCCGAGGACGTCGAGAGCGAGACTCGAGTTAGCCATCTAACTCAGGCCCCCTTCACTGCGTTGCGGACGTACACGACGCGGCCGCGCGCACCGGGAACGGCGCCCTTGACGAGCAGCAGTCCCTTCTCGGCGTCGACGGCGTGCACCGTGAGGTTGAGGACGGTCACGCGCTCGCCGCCCATGCGGCCGGCCATGCGCGTGCCCTTGAAGACGCGGCTCGGCGTCGCGGACGCGCCGATCGAACCGGGCTTGCGGTGGTTGCGGTGCTGACCGTGGGACGCACCGACACCGGCGAAGTTGTGACGCTTCATCACACCGGCGAAGCCCTTGCCCTTGCTCGTGCCGACAACGTCGACGAGCTGGCCGGCCTCGAACGTGGCGTCGACCGTGATCTCCTGGCCGGCCGAGTACTCGGCGGCGTCGGCCGTGCGGATCTCGGTGACCTTGCGGCGCGGCGTCACGCCGGCAGCCTCGAAGTGGCCCGAAGCCGGCTTCGTGACCTTGCGCGGGTCGATGTCGCCGGCCGCGATCTGAACGGCGTTGTAGCCGTCCTTCTCAGTCGAGCGGATCTGCGTGACGACGTTCGGCGCGAGCTCGAGGACCGTGACGGGAACGAGCTTGCCGCTTTCGTTCCACACCTGGGTCATGCCGAGCTTCTTGCCGAGCATGCCCTTCGAAATCTTGTTGTTGATGTCAGCCATGTCGAACCTCAGAGCTTGATCTCGATGTTGACGTCGGCCGGGAGGTCCAGACGCATGAGCGAGTCGACCGCCTTCGGGGTGGGGTCAACGATGTCGATGAGGCGCTTGTGGGTGCGCTTCTCGAAGTGCTCGCGGCTGTCCTTGTACTTGTGGGGCGAACGGATGACCGCCACGACGTTCTTCTCCGTCGGGAGGGGCACCGGGCCCACGACCTGCGCGCCAGCGCGGGTCACGGTGTCGACGATCTTGCGTGCCGACGAGTCGATGACCTCGTGGTCATACGACTTCAGGCGAATGCGGATCTTCTGTCCCGCCATTTGTCTGCTCACTCTCATTCAGCGTCGTACCTCTCGGGCATTGGACGCACGTGCCCTCCGGACACCCTTTGGGCGGACACCGACGCCTCTGGCGAGGCCCCGTGCCAACTGTTCACGTTTCAAATCCGCACGCGCGCAGGAAAACCCTGCGTGCTGTGGGATGTGAGGTATTCCTCTGCCCGCGGCCCAGGACTGTGCGCGTCTCGCGCCGCCTGTGCACTGCCAGTGCAGTGATTCAGCGCGTTCGCGTGATGCGCGCGCCGAAATGTGGAACTGAACTATTCTGCCAGCCGAACACCCCTCAGAGCAACCCGGGCGTGTCGCGCCGCGATCCGCGTGATGGTGCGGATCCGCCCACCCGCCTCGGCGACCTCTCAGCAACGCCCGCTGCGCGCGTTCACACACCTCGCGAGCGGGGTCGCGAACTAGTCTGGCATCGGCGGCGCGCAGCGGAATGCGCGAACCGAGGATCTTCGACCGGGGACGCAAGTGACGAACGAGCAGCAGGGCGGCGACGACGAGGCCGTCGCCGGGATGACCGGGCCCGACGGCCCCCTCCTGAAGCTCTTCAAGAATCGCGCATTCGCGTTCCTCGTCGTGGGCGGCATCAACACGGGCGTCGGCTTCGTGTGGTTCGTGCTGCTCTCGGCGCTCTTCGACGCCGTGGCGCCCGGCGCGGACTGGGCCGATTTCGCCGTGATCGCGTGCGCTCAGGTGGTCTCGTCGATCAGCGCGTTCTTCCTCTACCGCCACATCGTGTTCCGCGTGAAGGGTCACTTCTGGCTGGATCTCATGCGGTTCCAGCTCGTCTACGTCGTGATCTTCCCGCTCAACCTCATCGTCGTCCCTGCGCTGACCATCGGGCTCGGCTGGAACCGCATCGTCGCGCAGCTGCTCTTCACGGTGGCGTACGTGATCCTCAGCTGGTTCGGACACAGCCAGTTCTCGTTCCGCCGCAGCGCAAAGGACAAGCAATGAAGCCGGATCTCTCCGTCGTGATCCCCGCGTATCAGCAGGCGGACAGTCTCGCCGAGTCGATCCGCTCGGTGCTCGACCAGGCCGAGGTCGACCTCGAGCTGATCATCTCCGATCACGCGTCGACCGACGGCACCGAGGAGGTCGCGCGCGGGTTCGAGAGCGATCCTCGGGTGCGCGTCATGCGGATCGCCGCCGGCGGCGGCGCCGCCGCGAACTGGACGGCCGTGACCGACGAGGCGCGCGGTGAGTTCCTCAAGCTGCTGCCGGGTGACGACACCGTGACCCCCGGATCCCTCGCCCGCCAGCTCGCGTTGCTGCGCGCGCACCCGCGTGCGGCGCTCGTCGGCGGCCGGCGGCGGATCATCGACGCCACGGGCCGCACCATCTCGAAGCGTCGCGGCCTGCAGGGCCTCGAAGCCGAGATGACGGGCGGATCCGCGGTGCGCGCCTCGGTGCGCAGCGGCACGAACCCCTTCGGCGAGCCGGGCGCCGTGATGATGCGTCGCGGTGCGTTCACCGCGGCAGGCGGCTGGCAGGGCGACTGGTCGTACGCGATCGACGTCGCAACGTACTACGCGGTGCTGCAGCACGGATCCTTCGTGCGCGATGACGACGTCGCCTCGACGTTCCGCATCTCGGGCGGGCAGTGGTCGGTCGCGCTCGTCGACCAGCAGGCCGACGAGATGAGCCGGCTCTTCGCCGAAGCGGGCCGCATGTTCCGCGAGGTCGCGCCCGACGATGTCGCCCGCGGGGTGCGCCGCGCTCGCGCTCTCGCCCGTCAGCGCCGTATCGTCTATCGCGTGCTGGGGATGGTGAAGCGATGAGAACTCTCGCGTTCGTGCTGCCGATCTACAACGAGC
>DWXU01000179.1:0-6638 GCA_019119065.1 Candidatus Microbacterium pullistercoris
CCGCATCTTCGCGAGCTGCCGTGAATGGCGAACCGGGAGGTCTGGGAAGTCGGCATCCATACGGTTCGCCGCCTTGATGACCGCTTCACGGATGTCCCGGATGACCGGCCCCATCTTGCTCGCCATCAGACATCTCCGCCCAGGTCGAGGCTCGAGAGGTCGGCGAGGAACGTCTGTGTGACCGTGGACACGTCAGCGGAACTCGTCTCCATCTCGGCCTCTGCGGTCTCGAGCGCCTCGAGGTCGGCGTAGAACTCGTCGCTGTCGCCCACGGTCGCCTCGACCATCGGGTGGTCAAGGACCGCGTCGACAATCGCGGGAAGCTCGTTCATCATCGGCTCGATCACCATCGGCAGCACCTGCGCGAGCACCTGCTCGAGCGCAAGATCGAAAGCGGCGTTCATGAGCCGCTTCTTGACGATGATGAGCGCCGCAGCGCCGGCCGCGGTGAAGGGTCCGCCCGCGATCAACGGCACGAGTTGAATGAGGGTCGTCGTCACCTCGATGATGACCTTGGTCTTGAGCGCCGTGACGCCCGTGGCCGCGGCGTCGATGCCGGTCGCCGCCGGATCGAGCAGATCGAGCATCTTCTGCAGGTTCTGCGAGCGGTTGGCATTCCAGGCGCTCACATAGGCGGGGCCCGTTTCGCCCCGCATGCTCGCGGTCAGGTCGCCGTTCACCTTGCGATCGACGGACTGGATGATCGTGTCCATGTCGCTCGAGAACGTCCGCACGATCTCCGCGCCGCGGCGCAGTTCGTCCTCATCGACGTCGGGCCACTCGAAGCCCAGCTTCTGCAGCACCCACACCAGCTCGTCCGGCAGCATCACAGCCACGACGACACCTCCTCACCGCGCGACGAATCGAACCTGTCTGTTCATTGATCGGGCGGGCCGCTCCCCCGACGGCCCGCCCGAGCTCGAAAGAAGCGCGAGTCAGGCGCCGCCGGCCATGTTGCCGTCAGTGTCGCGGATCAGGTCGGCCATCTTCACCAGCGCGTCGGCCATCTCGTCGACGTTGGTGTTCGCTTCCTTGATGTTCTGCGCGAGTTCGTCGACCGCGTCCTTGTACGCACCCGATGCGTTCTCGGTCTTGAAGCCGTCGGAGGTGAGGTCATCGATGACGGTCATGACCTCCTCGAGGCCCTCGTCGATCTCGCCCTTCTTGTCGCGCAGCTTCTGCGCGGCGGTTTCCATCTCGTCGTAGCTTGCACCGAAATCATGCGTTGCCATCTCGACGTCTCCTCATCCTCAGCTGCACGGGCAGGACCCCAGCGGTCCGCCTCATCGAGAGTAACCAGGGGCCGTGCCCCGCGCTATGGGGAGAACTCCCCATCCGGTGCCGACAGCTCGTCCTCGTCGTCGACGACGAGCGGCATCTGCATCGTGACCGACTGCCCGGCCTGCACGAAGATGCCTCGTCCGACCGGGAAGTCGGAGCGCTTGACGCGGCCGAACGGCACCTTGAAGACCGAGTCACCGTCGTACGCGTCCGGCTTCAGAACGATGCCCTGTCGTCCCATCTTCCACTCGCCGACGACGCCGACACCGCTCGTCGCGCGCGAGACATCGGCCTCGCCGATCAGGATGTGGTCGCTGCTGTTGACGGCCTGCAGCATCGAGCGCATCGCACGGTCGGCCGGCCCGTCGGCGAGGTGCGGAACGTCCTCGATGACGATGAGGATCCGCCCGGCGTCCTCCTCGACGGCGAGGAGCTCCGTGAGCTCCAGCGCCAGCTCCTTCTCGTCGTTGGGGCGCGTCGCGCTCGCCACCCACGGCCGGAAGTCCTTCAGCTGCGCGCGCCGACTGCCGAAGTGATACATCCTCACGTCGGGATCGAAACGCTCGACGGACCGGATGAGCGCCTTGACCGCGTTCGTGCGACCGGATGCGGGTGGCCCGGCGACGACGAACGGGCCGAACGGATCGAAGCCGCGCGGAGCGAGCGTATCGTCCGCCATGCCGAACGTCGGCAGACCGTCGACCGTATCGGGCAGATCCGACGCGCGAAGCTTCGTCGGCAGGGCGCCGATCTCGGGTACATCGCGCTCGCCGGCCTCGCGCAGCCGGTCGGCGAACGCTCGGATCGCCTTCGCCTGCTCGACGACGTTCTGTGTGCCGCCGAAGACGGCCACCTGCGCCTCGTGCTTGCCGATGATGCCGCGCCCCGCGGGCGACTGATCGTCGAGGATGTCGCGGGGAGCACCCATGAGCATGTATTGGTTGGTGTCTGCGAGCCGGAGGATCACCCGGCGCGGAATGCTCGCGCTCACTCCCGTCGGCACGGCGCTCGCGCGATCGGCGGTCAGCACGATGTGCATCCCGAGCGTGCGTCCCTCACCGAGGAGACGCATGAACACGCCGTAGAACCAGCGACGGCTGGCCGTCATCTCCCAGTCCTTGCGGAACGCCGGGTAGTTGTCCATCAGCACGATGATGCGCGACTTCGACGGATCCGCGAGCTCGCGGTACTCGTCGAGGGTCGCCGCGTTCGCACGGGAGAACTCCGTGCCGCGACGATCCATCTCCTGGTCGAGCGTGCGCCACAGGCGCTGGATGCGCTCGGCGTCGTCGCCGTCGACCACGGATCCGACATACGGCAGCTCCGACAGGACGCCGAGTGCCCCGGAGGCGAAGTCGAGGCAGTACACCTCGACGGCGAGCGGCCCCTCGTGTCGACCGGCGCCGATCGCGATCGACTTGAGCAGGGTCGACTTGCCCGAGCCCGACGATCCGTACACGACCATCGAGCCGTCGCGGTCCGGCATGAACGCGACGGGATCCTGTCGCTGGTATTCGGGGACGTCCGCACGCGCGAACGAGATCTCCGCGTCGGCCTCAGCCGGAAGGTCATCGAGGTCGACGGGCGTGGCGAGTTCGTCGAGCCAAGGACGGCGCGGCATCGGCAGCTGCGCGACCTCGTGCGCGCGGATGACGTTCTCGACGATGCGCTTCTGGTCGTTGGGCCCGAGGTCGTCGTCATGCACGTCCGAGTCAGCGAGGCCCTCGGGCTCCCACGGTGGCGTGGATCCGAATCGCAGTTCGGCGACGGCGACCTCGGCAGGTGCCGACTCGTCCATGCGCGTCCATCCGCCGGCGTACGCCGATTGGAACGGCGTCAGGCGCCCGGGGCCGGTCTTCGCGATCGCGCGGCCGGGAATCGACGGCGGGAACGACGCCGCGATCGGGTCGTCCACGACGTCACTCGAGTCGGACTCGTCGGCCATGCGCAGGGCGACGCGGAGGTTCGTGTTGGCGCGCAGGTTGTCCTTGATCACGCCCGCGGGGCGCTGCGTCGCCATGATGAGGTGGATGCCGAGCGAACGACCGCGCTGCGCGATGTCGACGACGCCGTCGACGAACTGCGGCACCTCGCCGGCGAGCGCGGCGAACTCGTCGATGACGAGCACGAGCGCGGGCGGCGTCTCGGGATCCTGCCGCTTCTCGAGCTCGAGCAGATCCTTCGCGTTCTTGCGGTTGAGCAGGTGCTCCCGGTGGTGCAGCTCGGCGCGAAGACTCGTCAGGGCGCGGGTGACGAGGTGCGGGCTCAAGTCGGTAACGAGACCGACGCAGTGCGGCAGCGCAACGCAGTCCGCGAACGCGGATCCGCCCTTGTAGTCGACGAACAGGAACGTCACGCGGTCGGCGCTGTGCGCGCTCGCAATGCCCAGCACCCACGCCTGCAGGAACTCGGACTTTCCCGCACCGGTCGTTCCGCCGACAAGCGCGTGCGGCCCCTGAGTGCGCAGGTCGAGCGCCATCGCGCTGCTCGCGCCCTGACCGACGATCGCGCGCAGATCCCCCGCCTTCTTGAGTCGCGGGCGCGGCGCGTCCGATCGGTCGATGATCGTGTTGTTCTGCCGCCATCGATCGACGATGGCGCCGGGCTCCTCCGCGATCTCCGGGCCGACGAGCGAGAGGAATCCGATCGAGTGCGGGATGTCGGATTCGTCCGTGATGACCGTGGACGCGTCGACGACGGGCGCCAGTCGGCGCGCGAGCATCTGCATGTACGCGTTCGAGACGCCCTCGACCTTCGCGTGCTCGTAGCGCTCCCCCGACCGCACCGCGCCGATCGTCGCGTCCTCGAGCCCGCGAGTGACGTCGACGAAGCTCCGGCACACCGCCGGCAGCGACTCGACCGTCGGAGCCACGAAGACCGCATGCACCCCCACCTCGGCGCCGAGTTCCAGCACCTGCGTCAGCCGGGCGCGATCCACCGGAGCATCGCTGGTAACGAACACGATGACCGACAGTCGACGGCGCGCGTCGTTCTTGCTCGCCGCCTTCTCGACGTCGGTGCCGTAGAGCATCGGGTTCCACTCCTCGTTGAAGGGACCGCGATTCTTCGGATCCTTCGCGAGGCTCATCACGTACTCTTCGAGCGCGCTCAGCAGCGCATTCGCGGCGGGAGCCGAGTCGGCGAGCGGGAACGCCGAGAACGGGCTCGTCTCGCTGGTCGTGTGGGGAAGCCACTTGATCCACTCCAGCTCGGCGACGCCCTCGGATCCGGCGAACGCGACCGAGACGACCTCGTTCGGCGCGTGCAGACCCAGCAGCTGCACCGCCAGCCCACGCATCGCGTCCGCCGCCGGGGCGTCGGCTCCCGCGACGCCGATGGAACCAGCCGCCGTCAGCGATTCGAGCACCGGGACGTCGTCGACGTACCGATACCGTTCGCGCAGGCGATCCACGCGATCGATGTACTCGGGCAGGCCCGTCTGCTCCTCGCGCTCCGCGATCGTATTGCGAGACGGCGCGCTCGATGTCCCCAGCCGCACCGCAAGGAAGTTCCAGTGCTCGGGGCGCCTCGTCCACAAGAGCGGACCGAGGCGCATCGCGTGCTCGAACACCTCCGCCACGGGGGGCGCCTCTTCGCCACGGGCCTTCTCTTCGTCGGGCTTGGCGTAGTACAGCTTCTCTTCGAGCGCCTCGAACTGCCGTTCGAAGAGCATCTGCTCGTGCCCCGTGGCGTTCTTCATCTGGATCCGCTGGTTGATGAAGTTGCCGAACGCCATCATCGGCGTCATCGCGATCATCAGCAGCGCGCGCGGCCGGTCGGTGATGAGGTACATCGCGACGCCCATGAGGATCGGGGCGACGAGCATCGTCCACGGGAACATCTTGGTGAGCTTCTCGCCGGGCATCGGCGGCGGCGTCAGCTGCTCGCCCGGGTAGCGCACCTCGACGCGAGGGCTGCGGTTGAACCGCAGCCCTCCGCCACGTTCGAGCACCGGATCCTCGGAGGCGGCTTCGACCTCGGCCGAGTAGAACAGCGCGAACGTCGTGCTGCCGATCACGAACTGCTGGCCGGGTTCGATCCGCGCCCGGGCGACCGTCTCGCCGCCGACCTGCACGCCGTTGGCCGAGTTGAGGTCGACGATCTCGACGAAGCTCGACACCTCGAGGCGTGCGTGGCGCCCCGAGACCGCCCGGTCGGCGAGGACGATGTCGTTGCTCTCCGCGCGCCCCACGAACGAGTGTCCACGGGCGACCGGGAAGTCCTGTCCGGCGAACGGGCCGGACAGCGCGCGCAGCACGGCGATCGTCTGGCGCCCGCTCACAAGCGACGCGCGACGCGGACCGAGCTTGAGCACCGACACGGCGAAGCCGGATCCGATGGGAGCCTCGCTCAGCGGCACGTCGTGCTGGAGCGGCTCCATGCGCTCGGCCGTCGGCGACGCGACGGCGAGCGTGACGACGTCGTCGTCACCCACCGTGATCGAGCCGGCGGGGTCGGTCTCGGCGATGTGGCGCGCGACGTCGCCTGCCGTGGCGAGGGAGTCGGCCGTGACGACGATGTCGACGGAATCGGCTTCATCGCGATGCAGGGTGAGCTTGACCTTCACGGATCACGCCAATCGGTCGGTGGTCGGGAGGTGGATGACGAACGTGCGGTCGCCGAAGCGCACGGTGTCGCCGCGCGCGGCGAGGACGGGGGCACCGGCCGCGACCACGGCGATCCGACCGTCGCGCTCGATCTCCGTTCCGTTCGTGGAGCCGAGATCGGAGAGCTCGACCCCGAGCTCCGTGACGCGCAGCGACAGGTGGGTCTTCGAGATCGATCGCGTTTCGTCGGGGATCGCGATCAGACGAGCGTCGCCGACGTCGGCGCGCGCCTGCGGATCGCGCCCGAGCAGCACTCGCCCGGCGACACGGATCCGCTGCCCGGTGTCGAGAACGAGCACGCTCTCGGGAGGCTCGGGCGGCCGCGGCGGCGCGGGCGGGGCAGGTGGCTCCGGTTCGGGCTCCACGCGGTCCGGCATCCGGGGCGCGGGACGCTCCGGCGGCGCACCACGCAGGTTCGTCGGGACGCCGAGGACGACCTGCGGCGCGGAGCCGCGTGCGGACGCGGGAGGCGCCGCGCCCGTGTCGGGCAGGCCGACGGGAGGCGCGTCGTCATCCGCGTGAGTCCGCGCGACGCCGAGGACGCCCGCGCTCACGCGCGCGGCCGGGCGATACTCGGGAGCCATTCCGCTCGCCGTGCTGGTGGCGAGCGAGGGGAGCCCCGGGCGTTCGGAGATCTCAGCCGCCTCCGCCGCCTTGCGTGCGACGCGCATGCGCTTGTCGTCGTACGGATCCAGCCCCCTGCGGATGTCGATCAGCCAGACGCGCGTCGCGTGGTCGTGCCAGCCTCGT
>DWXU01000180.1:0-11074 GCA_019119065.1 Candidatus Microbacterium pullistercoris
ATCGTCACCGTCGGCGAGGGCACGCTCACGAACGCCGAGTTCGACGACGCCGCCGCGCGCTTCGCCGCGCTGCTCGCCGAGCTGGGCATCTCCCGCGGCGGCAAGGTCGCGATCCTCCTGCAGAACCGACCGGAGTGGCTGATCGCCTTCGCCGGCTGCCTGCGCGTGGGCGTCGTCCCGGTGCCGCTCAACTTCCGCTACCGCGCGCATGAGGTCACCGCACTCCTCGAGGATTGCGATGCCGAGGCTCTCGTGTATGGAGCGGGTCTCGCCGATGTCGCGGCCGAGGCGACGGGAGACCTCACGACCCCCGTCGCCCTCCTCCAGGTCCAGGACGTCGACGCTCCGCTGCTGCCCGGCGCGCGCGACTTCGCGGCGATCGCGACCCTCGCGCCACTTCCCCACGAGGACGCGGTCGACGGCGAGTTCTTCATCTACACGGGCGGCACGACGGGCGCACCGAAGGCCGCCATGTGGGGCGTGCAGCAGATGCTCGAAATGCAGCTCTACAACGCGTACCTCACCGCTGATCTGCCGCTCCCTCAGTCGGCGGACGATGTGGTGCGGATGGCGACGGATTCCGAGACTCCGCGGATCGCGGCGCTCGCGCTCTCGCCGTATATGCACGGCACCGCGCTCACGAGCGTCATCAACGCGCTGCTGCTGGGCGGATCCATCATCGTGCTGCCGATGCCGCGCTTCGACGCCGCGCGCGCCGTGCGCGCGATCATCGACCAGCGCGTCACGCGGGTGGCGGTCGCGGGAGATGCGATCGCGATCCCTCTCCTCGAGGCCGCGGAGGAGCTCGGCGTCGAAGAGCTGCCTGAGCTGACCTCGATGATCTCGGCAGGCATGCGATTCAGTGACGACACGAAGCGACGACTGCACCGGCTTGCGCCGAACCTCGTGATCTCCGACATCCTCGCGTCGACCGAAGGAGGCGCGGTCGCGCTCAGCATCTCTCGCTCCGCGGCGGAGGTGCCAGCGCGATTCGTGATGACGCCGGGCACCGTCGTGCTCGACGAAGAGCGCGAGGAGGTGCAGGATATCCCCGGCGCCGTGGGCCGGATCGCCTTCACGGGAGGCATGCCGCGCGGCTATTACAAGGACACCGCGAAGACCGCGGCGAACTTCGTGGAGATCCGCGGCAAACGCCACATCATCGCCGGCGACCTCGTGCGGGTACTCGAGGACGGCGAGATCGACCTCCTCGGACGAGGCGCGGCCGTCGTGAACTCCGGAGGCGAGAAGGTCTATCCCGCCGAGGTGGAGGCATCACTGATGCGTTTCGAATCGATCGACGACGCGGTCGTCCTCGGCATCCCCGACGCGCGGTGGGGAGAGTCCGTCGCGGCCGTCGTCGCGACCGAGACGCCCGATCAGCTCGACGTGCGAGCGCTCTCCGACCACGTCGGTGCCGAGCTTGCGGGCTTCAAGAAGCCGCGACGGATCCTCGTCGTCCGCGATCTCGAACGCAGCCCGACGGGCAAGGTCGATCTCGCTGTCATGCGGGACCGGACGGTCGCGGAGGGGCAGGCGGTCTGAGTCCGTTCCGTGATCTCTGACCCCTTCCGGACGCAGCACGTTTCAGGTAACCTGAGATCGAGGATGCGTCGACAGACGCATCCTCACCCGAGTTCCACACTCAAGGACGAGATGAGGACCACATGACGCACCCATTGACGCGTGTTGCAGCTCTCGCTGCGGTCGTGACGCTCGCCGGCGTTCTCGCCGGCTGCGGCGGATCCGACTCCCCCGCGGGCGGCGGCGAGGCGCCCGATCCGGACAGCCCGACTCCCATCACGGTCGGCTCGCTTCCCGCCGGTGATTACGCACCGCTGTACATCGCCGACCAGGAGGGCTTCTTCGAAGAAGAGGGCCTGGATGTCACGATCGAGACGATCGCCGGCGGCGCCGTCGGCGTGACGCAGCTCGTCTCCGGCGAGCTCGAGTTCACATCCGCGACGTGGACGAACACGCTCGCGGCCGTCGCACAGGGCCTCGAGGTCATCGTCGTCCGCGAAGGCACCGACTCGAGCAAGGCTGGCATCAACGGGCTGCTCGTCGACGAGAGCGCCGGATTCTCGTCGATCGAGGACCTCCGCGGCGAGACGCTCGCGGTCAACACCCTGCAGTCGGCCACCGAGGTCCAGCTGCGCGACTGCCTCGCGACGGGCGGACTCACCGCCGACGACTACGAGCTCGTCGAGGTGCCGTTCCCCGAGGTCGGCGCCGCTGTTCTGCAGGACCGCATCGCGGGCGGGTTCGTGCCCGAGCCGTTCATCACGATCGGCGCTGCCGAGGGGCTCGTGAGCCTGTTCGATCCATCCGTCTGCAACGAGCGTCAGGAGAACAGTCCGCTGATCACGTGGGACGCGTCGAAGGCGTGGGCAGAAGAGAACCCCGAGGTCGTCGACGCGTTCGTGCGAGCCATGGACAAAGCGACGCAGCTCGCGATTGACGACCCCCAGGTCGTCGTCGACATCCTGCCGACTTTTACGACGTTGACACCCGAGATCGCCGAAGAGCTGGTGCTGCCGAGCTTCGTCGAGGACGGCACGCCGAGCGTCGAGGGCGCCGAACTCACTCAGGAGCTGATGCTCGAGTACGGGCTGATCGATTCGCCGGTCGAGGATCTGTCGCAGTACGCATGGCAGGGCGAGTGATCTTCACGTGACCCGCACGTCCCGGGGCACGGCGTTCCGTCGCGGAGCCGTGGGTTTCATCGTCCTCTTCGCCGTTGCCGAGGTCATCTCGCGCTCGGGCATCGTGAGCGAGACGTTCCTGCCGCCGACATCCCTCGTGCTGCTGCGCGTCGGTCAGCTGCTGATCGATCCGGCGTTCCTCAGCGCGGTGGCCGCCACGCTCTACGCGTGGGCGATCGGGTTGGTGATCTGCTTCCTCGTCTCGGTCACGATCGGGGTGCTGCTCGGATCGTCCCGGCGCGCGTATTCGGCGAGTCAGGCCATCATCGAGTTCATCCGCCCGATCCCGTCGGTCGCGCTCATCCCTGTCGCGATGCTCGTGCTCGGAAACGACGCGGAGATGAAGATCGCGCTGATCGTGTTCTCGACCTCATGGCCAGTGCTGTTCAACACGATCTACGGCATGCACGACGTCGACCCCGTCGCGAAGCTCACCGCCAAGAGCTTCGGACGCGGCCGCGTCGCGACGCTGTTCGCGGTCTCCCTGCCGAGCGCGGCTCCGTTCATCTTCACCGGAATCCGGATCGCGGCGTCTGTCGCGCTCATCGTGGCCGTCAGCGCGGAGCTGCTCGCGGGCGCCTCCGACGGACTCGGCCGGTGGATGCTCGACGCCAGTGCGACCGGCAACCGGCCGGATCTCGTCTATGCCTCGACGATCATCGCCGGGCTCATCGGCCTCATCGTCAACGGGATCCTGGTGCTCATCGAGCGGCGCTTCCTGTCGTGGCAACCCGCGCTGCGCTCCGCGGGGAAGGAGGCGTGATGGCTGGCGTCGACACCTCATGGACAGCCGTGCCGCGCCGCGTGAGACGCGGCTCAGGTCGCCTCGGAGAGTTCGCGATCCGCTGGGGCGCGCTTCTCGCGCTCGGCGTCGTGTGGGAGATCGCCGCGCGCCTGGCCGAGTCGCTCTTCTTCCCGCCGATCTCCGCGATCATCCGGCGCTTCGTCGAACTCTGGTTCTCCGGGCCCGCGACGTCGCTCTTCCTCACAGAGACCGTCGGGTCGCAGGTGGTGCCGAGCCTCAGCCGGATGCTCGGCGGATGGTCGCTCGCGGTCGTGCTAGGCGTGCTGCTCGGCGTCGCGATCGGCCGCAGCAAGGCGGTCGGCGACTACGTCGAGCCGATCGTCCACTTCGTGCGGGCGATCCCGCCGCCCGCGCTCATCCCGATCTTCCTGATCCTGCTCGGCTTCGGTTCGGAGATGCGGATCTCGCTCATCGTGTTCACGGTGATCTGGCCCGTCGTGCTCAACACGATCGACGGCGTGCGGAGCGTCGAGCAGCTGCACCTCGACACCGGTCGCGTGTTCGAGTTCGACAAGCGCAAGGTGTTCTTCGGCGTGATCCTGCCGAGCGCGGCCCCGAAGATCTTCGCCGGGATGCGCGTGAGCCTCTCCGTCGCCCTGATCATCATGGTGATCTCGGAGATGGTCGGACTGCCAGACGGAATCGGAAACGTCATCCTCGGCGCACAGCGCACGTATCAGATGGAGGACATGTGGGCGGGAATCCTGCTGCTGGGAATCCTCGGCTACGTTCTCAACGCGATCCTCGCCCTGGTGGAGTCGCGGGTGACCAGCTGGCACCGGGGCTCACGAGAAGGAGCGTCATGACCGACCTGCTGACCATCGAGGGCCTCGGCCACGTCTACGAGGGCAGACAGCGGCACGAGGCGATCGGGCGACTGGATTTCGTCGTCCCCGAGGGCGCGTTCATCTCGATCGTCGGTCCCTCTGGCTGCGGTAAGACGACGATGCTGCGGTGTTTGTCGGGGCTCATGGAGCCGACCCGCGGCGAGGTGCTTCTCGCCGGCGAACCGGTCGACGGCGTCCCGCGCGACCTCGCACTCGTGTTCCAGGACTACAGCCGATCGCTGTTTCCCTGGCGCACGGTCGCGAGCAACATCGCGTTCGTGCTGCCGCGCGACATGCCGAAGGCCGATCGCCGTGAGCGCGTCGACGAGACGCTCGCCGCGGTCGGGCTCAGCGGATCCGGGGACAAGTACCCGTGGCAGCTGTCCGGCGGCATGCAGCAGCGCGTCGCGATCGCGCGCGCCCTCGCGTATCGCCCGCGGATCCTGCTGATGGACGAACCGTTCGCGTCGGTCGACGCGCAGACGCGCGCCGAGCTCGAGGATCTGATGCTCGACGTCCGGGAGAAGTTCGGGATGACGATCCTCTTCGTCACGCACGACATCGACGAGAGCGTGTATCTCGCGGATCAGGTGCTCGTGCTGTCGAAGTCGCCGTCCACGATCGTCGCGACCGTCGACGTCGATCTGCCGCGGCCGCGCGACCAGGTCACCACCCGCGCCGACGACGACTTCGTGCACCTCCGCAGCGACATCGCACGCATGATCCGCGATCAGTCGCAGATCGCGTAAGACGCTTCAGCCAGCGAGCGACGCCCGGCTGGTCGCGGTCCCGGTCAGCACGACCTCGCCCGGGAGGAACGTCGAAACGAGGAACGGTCGCCACGCGATCGACACGGTGGCGCGCGCGGTGGATCCGTCGAGCGTGGTCAGCTCGACCAGGTGAGCCTCGACCGGCGACACGGAGACGATGTCCTCGGCGAGCGCGGCGGCCTGGCCGTGGTCGAGCACGATCGCCGCTCCGGATTCCTCTGCGACGATCTCGAATCCGTCGGAGGCGGCGAGCGCCGACGCGTCAGCAAGCGCGTCGACGCGCTTCTGTGCGACGAACAGGGAGATCGCGTTGACGCTCACGAGGACGATCGCGAGCGCGAGAACCGCGTATCCGATCGTCAGCGGGAGGATGCTTCCCCTCTCGTCATCTGCGACGGGACTCATTCCATCTCCGCCAGCCGCTCGACGCGGTAGGTGCTCGTCGCCGACACGGGAACGCTCAGCGCCTCGGCGATCCCGAGCATCTCGGGAGCGAGCGGCAGCGCGACGGTGTCGGAGACGCTCACGACGATCGTCGCTCCGGCCGCCGGACAGGGGTCGGATCTCGGTACGCAGGCGATGTCGACCTTGAGCCGGTGCGGATCCAACCCGTACGCCGACGCGATCGTGTCGCGCACAAGCTCGGGCGGCACGTCCGTCCCCGATGCGAGCGTACGTGCGACGAACCGTGCCGTGGCCTCGGTCCCGAGCGCGGCGTTCTGGACGGCAGCGAGCGCGATGACGAGGTAGACGATCGGCACGAGGAGGACGAGCCCCGCGACGATGAACTCGAGCGGCGCGCTGCCGCGCTCATCCGACGATCTCGACCGGCGCACGTGCGCTCACCAGGCTTCCTGCCGGGATCCCGAAGAGCCCGACGAGCGGATATGTCGCCGCGAGCTCGACGGAAACGAGACGCACCCCGGCGTGCGTCGAGGGCGTGATGAACGCTCGGTCGACGACGTCGCGGCCCAGCGCCCGCGTGACCACGTCGCGCGCACGCTGCTCGGCGTCGGCGTCGGACGTGTCGGCGAGGCCCGCATGGAACGCCGCTTCGACCGCGGCATCCTGCACGACGTTGCGGGTGTAGGCGGCGAGCCCGAACTGGAGCACGGCGAGGGTGAGGGCCGACAGCAGCAGTCCGACGAGGATGAACTCGACGGGCGCAGAACCGCGCTCGGCGGCGTGCCGCACCGTCACAGGCCGGTGACGCGGTTCATCGCGTCTTCGAACAGACCGCGCAGGGCCGGTTCGGCGAGTAGCCAGATGGCGACGACGATCGCGGCAGTCATGAGCGTCACGAGCACCCAGCCCGGGATGTCTCCGCGTTCCTCATCACGCACCTCGCCGAACGCGGTGCGGATCCGTCGGGGCGCGCGCCGAGCGGCGCGGGCGAGAGATCTGAACATGTGTCTTCCTTTCTACGGGTCGTCAGAATCCGAACTGCAGCATCGTCACGCCGGGGAAGATCGCGAACAGAACCGAGAGGGGCAGCAGCCCGAACACGACCGGCAACAGCATGAATATCTCCTTGCGGCCGGCGGTCTCGATGAGGCGGCGCTTGGCGTCGTCCCGTGCATCGGCCGCCTGCGCCTGCAGCGTGTCGGCCAGCGGCGAGCCGCGTTCGATCGCGGCGACGACGTGGTCGCACGCGCGCGTCAGCACCGGGGCCCGGAGCCGATGAGCCATCGTCGTAAGCGCGTCGGTGAGGGGCGCGCCGGTGTCGACGTCGATCGTCACGGCGCGCAGTTCCGCGGTGAGCTCCCCGCTGCCGACTGTCGCGACCCGGCGGACGCTGCCGAGGATCCCTTCGCCGGCCGCGAGACACAGCGAGAGGAACTCGAGCACGGTCGGCAGTTCCTCTTCGATCCGCGCGACGCGGGCCCGCGCCCGAGAGGTGAGGGCGACGTCGCGAGCGATGAATCCGCTGACGACGCCGACCACCGGCAGCACGAGGGCCGGCGCGGAGAATCGATCCGTCGCGACGAGCAGCAGGACGAGTGCGCTGGCGATCGCTCCCCCGGCGAGCGCCCAGGCGAGCTGGTTGCCGCGGAACGCCGCGACGTCGTGCCCGCGCCCCGCCTGCGCGAGTCGGAGTTCGACCGCCTCGGACCGGCCCGCGATCGTCGCGAACCGGCGCTGTGCGCGTCGCCACGCCGTGCGTATGCCGCCCGCGAGCGCGAAGGTCGGATCCGCGATCGTCTCGGGCAGCGTCGTGCCGGCGGGATCCGTCACGTCGCGGATGTACGGGGCGATGCGCACGACGAGGGTCGGCGCCCGCCATCCGGGAGCGGCCGCGGCGATGCACCACAGGCCTGTCCCGAGCGCGCCGCCGAGGAGTACGGAGAGCGCGACGTCGGTCGGGTGGATCACGCGAACCACCGCCTTGGCTCGGGGAGGCGTCCGACGCGCAGCATGACACGGTACGCGACGAGCGATACGGCAGCTCCGACGAGGATGAGCGCGATCCCGCCCGGTGAGCCGTAGGCCGACGCCGCGGCCGGCCGGAGTGACAGGAGGACGAGCACGGCCCAGGGGGCGACGACGCCGAGGATCGCGGCGCCCTTCGTCCAGGACTGCTTGGATTCCACCTCGCCTCGCAGCGCGGCATCGGACCGGATCGATGCGGACAGCGCGCGGAGCACGGGGA
This sequence comes from Candidatus Microbacterium pullistercoris, assembly GCA_019119065.1. Lineage (GTDB taxonomy): Bacteria > Actinomycetota > Actinomycetes > Actinomycetales > Microbacteriaceae > Microbacterium > Microbacterium pullistercoris. The sequence continues at coordinate 7,758 of DWXU01000180.1, forward strand.
CGAGTTCGGTGCCGCCGACCTCTCGCGCCATCCGCAGCGTCTCGATGATGCGATCTGCCATCGGGTCGGCCAGCGCCTGCTTGAGGCGGTCGAGGCTCGAGGGGAAGTGACCCGACTGTCGCATGTCGCGTTCGAACCGCGCGAAGCCGCCTCGGACGGCGGGCGGCGCCGATCCGGCGAGGGACGACACCGCGTCGGGAAGGGAGAGGCCCGCGCGCACGGATCCCACGAGGAGATCGCACACGTCCGGCCACATCGCGCGGCGCTCGCGAACGAGCTTCGAAGCGCGGGCCCGCAGCCAGACGACGGGGGCGCACGCCGCCGCGACGGCAGCCAGGGCCGTGAGCGCGACGGTCGCGGTGACGAGCCAGACGACGGCGCTCGCGACGAGAGCGCACGCGGCGATGGCGACCGCGAGAACGCGCGGGGCGAGCGTCGCGTAGCCGGCTGATTCGAGCAGCACGGCAGCGCGACGCGCGAGGGCTCCCGGTCCGTCGCCGCGCGGCGTCGGAGTCGCGCGCGGCCACAGCCACGGCGCCGCGGCGAGCAGCAGCCCGGCCGCGAGCGTCGCCCCCAGCAGGACGGTCATGCCGCGCGCTCCGAGCGTCGCAGCGGCCTGCTCGGCACGGGGTCGGTCGGGGTGGCGCGGTACAGCGTGCGCGTCACCGGCACGCCGCCGTCGATCTGGCCCGTCGGCGCCGCGACTTCCGCGACGTGCCGCGAACCGTCCGCGGACCGTGCGCAGTGCACGACGAGATCGACGGAGGAGGCGACTGCCGGCAGGACGAAGTCGCGATCGATGTTGCGCCCCGCCAGCAGCGGGAGGGACGAGAGCTTCACGAGCGCGTCGGCGGCTGAGTTCGCATGGATGGTCGCGGCGCCCGGCAGGCCGGTGTTGAGCGCGAGGACGAGATCGAGGGCCTCGGCGTCTCGGACTTCGCCGACGACGAGCCGGTCGGGACGCATGCGCAACGATTCCTTCACGAGGCGGCGCAGCGTGATCTCCCCGGTGCCCTCCAGACTCGGCTGACGCCCCTGCATCGCGACGAGGTCGGGAGCATCGATCGACAGCTCGAATGTCTCCTCGACCGTCACGATCCGCTGGTCGGGTCGGCAGGCCGACACGAGCGCACCGAGAAGGGTCGTCTTGCCGGCGTGCGTCGCGCCCGACACGATGATCGACTGTCCGTCTCGCATCGCGTGCGCCAGCATCCGCGCCGTGTCGGCCGGCAGGGATCCGAGTTCCACGAGGCGATCGAGCGTGCCGACGCCGCGCAGGAACTTGCGGATGTTCACGGCCCAGTGCCGCCGAGCGATACCCGACAGGACGACGTGCAGGCGTGACCCGTCGGGCAGGGACGCATCGACGAAGGGCTGACTGACGTCGATGCGCCGCCCGGCCTGATGAAGCATGCGCTCCACCACGTCGCGAATCTGCTCGGCCGTGAGGGTCAGGTCGAGACGCTCGGAGATCCCGTCGCGCGCGATGAAGATACGATCGGGCGCGTTGATCCAGATCTCCTCGATCTCCGGGTCGTCCAAGAGCCGCTGCAGGGGTCCGTACCCGGCCACCGCGGCGACGACGCGGTCGATCGAGGCGTCGTCGAGCGTGCGACTGCCGCGCGCGAGCGCGTAGTCGTTGTGGCGCCGCACCTCCGCGATCGCGACGCGCCGAACCGCGTCCGGCGACACGTCGCCAGAGCCTCCCGCGGCATGGTCGCCGCGGATCCGCTCGCGCACGCGCTCGACGATCAGCTGCTGCTCGGAACTCACCCGGCCAGCGTGGCAGAGATCGCCGACCCGCCTCGAAAGTTATCCACAGGTGCGGATAAGTATCACCTGATCAGGGTTTCTTACCGCCGCGAACCTCGTCGACGATCCGGTCGGCACCCGCTTCGATGAGATCCAGCGTCTCCTCGAAGCCGTCGCGATCGCCGTACCAGGGGTCGGCGACATCGTCGCGATCATCGTCCGAGACGAACTCCATCCAGAGGCGCGTGCGATCGGGATCGGCGCCGCGCCGGATGAGGGCGTCGCGGTGGCGTCGGGTCATGGCGAGGATCAGGTCCGCACCGAGGTCGTCGCCGTCGAACGCCCAGCGCGCGGTGCGCGTCGGGACCTCGTAGCCGCGCTGCACCAGGGCGTCGGCCGCGCGCGGATCGATCGGGTTGCCGCTCTCCTCGTCACTCACTCCGGACGAGACGACCTGGGCCTCGAGACCGGCGGCGGCGAGGCGGTCGCGCAGCACGACCTCGCCCATCGGGGACCGACAGATGTTTCCGGTGCAGACCACGACGATCCTCGAGATGCTCATGGCTCCAGCCTATGGTCGGGTGCCGGATAGACTGACGGTCGCGCGGATGTGGTGAAACTGGTAGACACGCAGGATTTAGGTTCCTGTGGCTTCGGCTGTGCGGGTTCGAGTCCCGCCATCCGCACGCGTGACTGCTTCACAGAGCGTCACGTATCTCGGAGATCTCACGTATTTCGGACGAATCTGGCGAATCGGCCCGCGTTTCGTGAGATCTCCGAGTTTCGTGGCGCGAGCGAAGCGCTGCGACGCACCCGGATCCGCGGTTACAGCTCCGCGAGGAACGGCACGAGAGCACGCAGCGCGCGCGAGCGGTGCGAGGACTCGTTCTTCTCGGCCGGCGTCAGCTCGGCCGACGTGCGGTCGTCCCCCTCGGGCACGAAGATCGGGTCGTAGCCGAAGCCGTTTTCGCCGCGTGCGGCGTGCGCGATGCGGCCGGGCCAGATGCCTTCCACGGTGCGCTCCGCTCCCCCGGGTTCGACGAGCGCGATGACCGAGGTGAAGTGCGCCGTACGGTCCTCGTCGCGGGAGAGATCGGAGAGCTGGTCCAGCAGCAGCGCGACGTTCGCGGCGTCATCCTTCGCGTGCCCCGCCCAGTAGGCCGAGAACACGCCCGGCGAACCGCCGAGCACGTCGACGCAGAGCCCGGAGTCGTCGGCGAGCGCGACAAGCCCCGTGTGCTGCGCGGCGGTCCGCGCCTTCGTCAGCGCGTTGGCGGCGAAGGTCGTGCCGTCTTCGACCGGCTCGGGTCCGTCATAGCCGGTGACCTCGATGTCGGGGCGGACGGCAGAGACGATGGCCTGCAGTTCCGCGACCTTGTGCGCGTTGTGCGTCGCGAGGACGATCCGCGTCATCGGCCGAGCGCCTCCTTCTGAAGCGCGGTGAGGTCGGCGCATCCCTTCGCGCCGAGCTCGAGGAGTCGATCGAGCTCCGCCTTGTCGAACGGCGCCTGCTCGGCGGTCCCCTGCACTTCGATGAAGGCACCGGATCCCGTCATGACGATGTT
>DWXU01000181.1:0-10462 GCA_019119065.1 Candidatus Microbacterium pullistercoris
GATCTCGGTTCCCGTGCTGGTGGCCGGAATCGCGGCGCAGGACAAGCTCGTGCAGGGCCTCTCGATGGGTGCCGTGAAATGATCGATCCGTCTCGAGGAGAAGAGAGCATGTCGTCCGACCGACCCCACCCGCTCCTACGACCGTCCGACGCCGCCCTGCCCGCGCTCGCGGAACGGGGCGTCGCCGTCCCACAGTACGACCGCGTCGCCCTCACTCCGGGAATCGTGCACTTCGGCGTCGGCGGCTTCCATCGCGCGCACATGGCGATGGCCCTCGACGACCTTCATGCGGAAGGCCTCGCGACGGACTGGGGCATCGTCGGCGCCGGACTGCTGCCCGGCGACACGCGGATGCGTGACGCGCTCGCCGCGCAGGACCACCTCTACTCCCTCGTCATCAAACACCCGGACGGCACGCGCGAGAGTCGTGTCATCGGATCGATCATCGACTATCGCTACGGGCCGGACGACCCCGAGGCGCTTCTCGCGCTCATGGCGGATCCGACGATCCGCATCGTCTCGCTGACCGTCACCGAAGGCGGATACAACGTCAACCCCGTCACGGGCGAGTTCGTCACGGAGGAGGAGGCGATCGTCCGCGACGTCGCCGCGCTCCGCGAGGGCCGCCCGCCGGCATCTGTCTTCGGTTACGTCGTCGAGGCGCTCCGGAGACGGCGCGCCGCCGGCACGACGCCGTTCACTCTGCAGTCGTGCGACAACATCGCGGGCAATGGGCATGTCGCGAAGAAGATGTTCTGCGCGTTCGCCGAGCTCGTCGACGCCGACCTGGCCGCATGGATCGCGTCGGAGGTGGCGTTCCCGAACGCCATGGTCGACCGGATCACGCCCGTCACGACCGATGCCGACCGCGCCGAGCTGCGCGATCGCGTCGGCATCGACGACGCCTGGCCGGTGGTCGCCGAGCCGTTCTTCCAATGGGTTGTCGAGGATGACTTCGTCGACGGGCGGCCGCCGTATGAGCGGGCTGGCGTGCAGGTCGTCGACGATGTCGTCCCTTACGAGCATATGAAGCTCCGCCTCCTCAACGTCTCGCATCAGGGCCTGGCGTACTTCGGGATCCTCGCCGGCTACACCTACGCGCATGAAGCGATGGCGGATCCGGACATCGCGACGTATCTGCGTCGCTACATGGACGAGGAGGGCACTCCCAGCCTCGCGCCCGTGCCGGGAATCGACCTCGACGACTACAAGGACACGCTCATCGAACGGTTCGCGAATCCGGAGATCCGCGACACCCTCGCGCGGCTGGGCGCGGAGTCGTCAGACCGGATCCCGAAATGGCTCGTGCCGGTGATCCAGGACAACCTCGCCTCGGGCGCACCGGTCGAGGTCTCCGCGGCGATCTGCGCATCCTGGGCACGCTATGACGAGGGCGTTGATGAAGCGGGCGCGCCGATCGATGTCGTCGACCGCTACGCCGACGAGCTGATGGCGGCCGCGGCGCGGCAGCGCGAGGATCCGCTCGCGTTCGTCAGGAACGAGCAGTTCTTCGGCGACCTCGCCGCTCGCGAGGAGTTCACCCGTCCCTATCTCGCCGCACTCGCCTCGCTCCATGAGCGCGGTGCGAAGGAGACGGTCCGCCGTCTGGCCACGCGCGAGGCGTTGTAGCGCGCGGTGGCGAGCGGCGGTTCGTCGGCTATCTCGAAATTCGCCGAGCATCGCGAAATTTCTGCGGTCTCGCGGCATTCTCGGCGGATTTCGAGATGGTCGGCAAGGTGTGCGCGCGTGGTCGTTGAGCGGGCCTCGCTACGCGAGCACCCCCGCGAGCCGTTCGACGGCGGGGAGGCCGACGAGCTCGTCGATGAGGGGGACCCGCGTGATCGGAGCGCCGAGGTCGAGGTTCGCCAGCAAGGCCTCCTCGCGTTCGCGTCGCACCGGCATGAGCTCGGCAGGGGAGAGCCGGTTGGCCACGACGCCCATGAGCGTTACGCCCAGTGACTCGAGTTGAGACGCGACCTCGCGGCTCTCGGCGATCGGCATCGGCTCGGCGACGGTGACGATCACGAAGCCCGTGCGACCCGGATCCGCCAGTGTGTCGCGCATGAGCGAGAAGCGCGCGCGGCGGCGCAGGAGCATGCGTCGCAGCTCCGCGTCGCGATCGGAGGTGTCCTTCGTGCCGCCGAGGGCACCGTAGGCAACGGAGAAGCGCTCCGAGCGATCGCGGTTCGCGAGTAGCTTCTCGGTCCAGTCGGTCATGGACTCCGGCATCGACAGCAGGTGCAGGGTGTGGCCTGAGGGCGCGGTGTCGAAGACCACGAGGTCGTAGCGGTCGAGGCCGGTCTCCAGCGCCTCGGCGACCCGCTCCAGCACGGCGGCCTCGTGGGTGCCCGGCGCATTCCGGGCCGATTCCAGATGGTCGCGTGCCGCGCGGTGCAGCCGGTCGGGAAGCATCCGGATCATGGTCGCGGACACGGCCGCCAGGTGCGCGTCGACCGTGCGGTCCGGGTCGATCTCAACGCCATCGACGCGGCCAGGTGTGCTCGCGTTGTCCTGCCCATCCGCGTTCGCCTGCCACAGCGTCACGATGTCGTCACCGACAGCTCGCTCCCAGAGGTGGCCGAGGTTGTGCGCGGGGTCTGTCGACACGACGAGCACGCGGGCGCCCTGTTGCGCGCGGGCGAGGGCGAGCGCAGAGGCGATCGACGTCTTTCCGACGCCGCCCTTGCCTCCCACGAAGATCGCGTGCCGCGTCGCGGCGTCCGTCAGCAGCACGAGATGTGATCCAGGGGGCTGCGGGGGATGCCGGAACGCTGGTGCCAGTCGTGGAAGTCCTCGTACACGGCCGGCAGCAGCTCGGCAGTGTAGTACGCAGCGGGATCCGGCACCCCGAGCGATTCGGCGAGGACGACGAGCATGAAGTGATCGTCCTCGTCGCGCCGGGCCACGCCGAACGCCTTGCGGTACGGGCCCGCATAGAATTCGTTCAGCCCCTTCGAGAAGGCGGCCCAGCGCGACGAGAACGACACCGTCACTTCACCATCGGGATCCGACCGGTCACGTGGTCGGTGAGGTCGGCGTCCTCTTCCTCTGGCGGCTCGTTCGCCGCGCGACGCATGGCTGCGATGCCCTCGATGCCGACCCAGATCGTCGCCACGATGATGATTACGTCGAGGATCAGCAGCAGCCAGTTCGTCTCCTGACCGCCGTTCCAGAACGTTCCGACCTGCACGATCGCCGCCCAGAACGCCGCGATGAACACGAGCACGAGTGGGATCAACGCAACGAGGTAGTTGCGCCGCTTGCGGATCAGCATGATCGACACGATGATCAGCGTCAGTGACGCGAGCAGCTGGTTCGTCGTGCCGAACAGCGGCCAGATCGTGAGCCCGCCGGATCCGTCGACGCCCTGGCTGAAGACGAGAGCGACACAGACGACGAGGACGACGAGCGTGGCGATGATGTTGTTCAGCTTGAAGCCGATCACCTCGGCGGCCTCTTGGAAAACGAAGCGCAGCAGGCGCACGCCGGTGTCCATGGTCGTGGCCGCAAACAGCACTGCCATGGTCGCGAGCACCGTTGCGGACAGGGACTGCGGCAGCCCCAGACCCATCTCGATGATGTTGCCACCGCCCTCGACGAAGGCGTTCACGCCGCCCTGGTTGAACGCGCTGTACACCTCTTCCCAACGCGCGACCGACTGGATCCCTGCGGTCGTTGCGAGGATCGCACCGAGCGCGAGCATGCCCTCGCCGACAGCACCGAAGTAGCCGACGAAGCGCGCGTCGGTCTCCTTGTCGAGCTGCTTCGAGGTGGTACCGGAAGCCACGGCGCCGTGGAAGCCGCTGATGGCACCGCACGCGATCGTGACAAACAGCAGCGGCCAGATCGCGGGCGTGCCGTCGGGAACCGCCGTGTTGATCGCGGGCGCGACGAAACCGTTGCCGAAGAACAGGCCGGCGACCAGGGTCCCGACGAAGAGGATCGCGAGACCGATGAACAGCTGCACACCGTTGATGTAGTCGCGCGGCTGGAGGAGCAGCCACACCGGCAGCAGCGACGCGATGCCCGCGTAGACGAACAGCGCGATGATCCAGAACGTCCCCGGACTCATGCCGAGGACCGAGTCCGGCAGCACCACCGGCACCGCGTCGCCGACCACGATCAGGGCGTAGAGCGCGACGACGCCGACCACCGTGACCGCGGTGAGGTTCCACCGCAGCTTGTAGACGGCGAGTCCGATCAGCACCGCGACCGGGATCGCGCCCCATGCCGGGATCACTGCGCTCGGGCTGGCGATGAGCAGGTCCTTGATCACGACGGCGAACGCCGCGATCACCATCAGCAGCAGGAGGCCGATCACGAGCAGGAACACGTACGAGCCGCGCTTGCCGATGTAGCGCGCCGCGAGGGCCCCGATCGACCGGCCCTTGTTGCGCTCCGACGCCCACAGGGCGCCGAGGTCGTGCATGCCCGCAAAGAAGACCGTGCCGATCGTGACCCAGAGGAAGGCCGGCAGCCACCCCCAGATCACGGCGACGGCCGGTCCGACGATCGGGGCCGCGCCCGCAACGGACGTGAAGTGGTGGCCCCACAGCACGAACTTGTTCGTCGGCACATGGTCGATGCCGTCGTTCTTCTCGTGCGCCGGCGTACGGAACGCGGGGTCGAGTTTCAGAACGCGTTTACCGAGGTACTTCGAATAGACGAGATATCCGGTCGCGAAGATCGCGAGCCCGATGAGCATCAGGATCACGGAATCCATGGAGGTGCCCTTCTGTCGACGGTGACAGCTGTCGGTCTGCGTGCCGCGGATTCACGGCATATCCATAAACTAGCGCTCGCACGGGCGGCGGGCGAGCACTGTGTCCAACGATTTCGTCACACCGGTACGCTGGCCGCATGGACAAGCGGATCCTCGTGCTCAACGGCCCGAACCTCAACCTGCTCGGGACGCGCAACCCGGCGGTGTACGGGACCGACACGCTCGCCGATGCGGAGCGCGTCGCGTCGACCGCGGCGGTGGCGCACGGACTGGCGACGCGCTTCGTCCAGTCGAATTCGGAGGGCGCGCTGATCGACGCGATTCACGCCGCGCGCGAGGACTGCATCGGCATCGTGATCAACCCCGGCGCCTACACCCACACGTCGATCGCGATCCGAGATGCGCTCGAGGCCGTCGCGATGCCGTTCGTCGAGATCCACGTGTCGAACGTCTACGCGCGCGAGGAGTTCCGCCACCGCTCGTACCTCAGCGGCCTCGCGGCCTGCGTCATCGCGGGCGCGGGGATCCAAGGCTACGGCTTCGCGGTCGAGCGCCTCGCCGCGATCGTCTGACGAGGGCGCGTCTCCTTATTAGTCGCCTACTGCGCTGGCCGCGACGGCGCAAATAAGGAGACACGCCCTACTCCTTCGGCAGCGCGCCGCGGATCCCCTCGATCGGATCGGTGATGTCCGCGACCGTCGCGCCATAGGCGGCGAGAAGCGCGTCGGCGTCGACAGACAGCGAGTAGTCGTGCGCACCCGCACCCATGGACACGCGCTTGCCGACCATGCGCTCGTCCGCGTAGACGGGCCAGTCTGTTGTGGATCCGAGCGGAACGATGGTGCCGCGCTCATACCCGGTCGCCTCGAACGCAAGGTGGGGCTCAGGCATGCGGAGCTTGTTCACGCCGACGACGGCGCGCAGCTTCGCCCATGAGATCGCGCGGTCGCCCGGCACGAGCGCGAAGTAGTACTGATCGCCCTTCCCCTTCACGACGAGCGTCTTGACGATGTCTGCTGGCGTGATGCCGCGCGCCGCGGCCGCCTCTTCGAGGGATCCGGCACGAGGTGACTCGCGGATCTCGATGTCGACACCGCGCGCTACGGCCGCTTCGCGCACGCGACGAGTGGGGCCGTTGTTCATGAGTATTGATTGTAGAACGAGGTGTGCATGCTCCAGGCGGTAATCCGATGGCGCGAACCGCGGCTGCCCCGTCAGCCGCGGGCTGATGAGTGACACGAATCGACCCGTTTTTACGGCGATGTTCGAGGCAAGAGGTGCTCCGCGTCGCTGAGGGCCACCGCGATGCGGCTGTAGACGCGCGGATTTAGCAGCAGTGTGCCGTCGAAGTCGCCGGCCGCAGCGAACACTCCGACCGGGAGGGTGCGTGCCTGGAAGAACGCGAAGAGTGGCCGGAGGGCGTGATCGAGGGCGAGTGCGTGGCGCTCGCCGCCCCCGGTGGCCAGGAGCAGGACGGGCTTGTCGGCAAGGGCGTACTGCTCGATCAGGTCGAAGAAGTGCTTGAACAATCCCGTGTATGAGCCGCGGTAGATCGGGGTCGCAGCGATGAGCAGGTCGGCCTCTTCGGCGGCGCGGAGTTGCTCTTCGAGCTGAGGGGAGACTCCTTCTCGCTCGGTCGCCTCGGTGAAGCCGCCACCCAGGTGGTAGACGTCGACACGGTGGACGTCGACGGCGGCCTTCTGTGACAGCACATCGAGCACGACGTCGACCAAACCCATCGTCTTGGACCGCACGTTCGGGCTTCCGTTCACGACGGTGACGCGCACCCGCCCGGGCTCATTCATCGCCGAGCTCGCGGCGGACAGCGGTGGCCACTTCGGTGCCGAGGCGCTCGACGCCGCCGAGGAGGTCCTTCTGCGGCATGCTTCCCATCCCGATCTGGATGATGATGCGGGTGAGGCCGTACATCTCCCGGAAACGGAGAATCTTCTCCGCGACCTCGTCTGCGTCGCCGACGACGTAGCTGCCGGCGGGAGAGGCGCCCGCTTCGAAGGCGTCGCGGGGCAGGAGCATCCCGCGGCCGCGCTGGTGGTTGTGCTCCATCATGAATTGCGCGAAGTGCGGGTACATGATGTCTCGTGCCTGCTTCGGACTGCTGCCGACGTAGCCCCCGACGCTCATGCTGATCGGGAGCGAGGCGGGATCGTGGCCCGAGCGCTCGGCCGCCGCACGATAGAGCTCTGCAGCGTCGGTGAGCATGCTCATCGGTCCGAAGAGGATGGCGAGCGCCAGCGGCACGCCGAGTGTTCCGGCGTTGACGGCCGACGCGGGCGAGCCACCGGCGCCTACCCAGATCGGGATGGTGTCAGCGTAGGGGCGGGGTGCGATATCGGCGTTGATCAGGGGCGGACGCATTCTTCCCTTCCACGTGAGCGGGTTCTGCTCGCGGATGCGCAGGAGAAGGTCGAGCTTCTCGCGGAAGAGCTCGGAGTAGTCCGCGAGGTCGTAGCCGAACAGCGGGAACGATTCGGTGTAGGAGCCCCTGCCCGCGATGATCTCCGCCCGTCCCGCGGAGATCAGATCGATGGTGGCGAACTGCTCCCACACGCGCACCGGATCGTCAGAGCTCAGGACGGTGACGGCGCTGGCGAGCCTGATCTGCTTCGTCGCCTCGGCCGCGGCCGCGAGCACGATGGTCGGTGCCGAGCCCACGAAATCACTGCGATGGTGCTCGCCCATACCGAACACGTCTAGTCCGACCTCGTCGGCGACCCGGGCGAGCTCGATCGTCTCCCTGGCACGCTGATGAGGGGTGCGAACCACCCCGGTTGTGGGGTCCTCCGTGATTTCACCGAAGGTCATTATTCCGATCTCGAAGGCCATCGCCTGCATCCTTTCCGTAGCGGTCTCGAGGTCATTAACATGCGTGCGCACGCAACTATTCCCGAAGCTCACGACGGACTAGATTTGTGCCATGGCAACGAACGGGCTCAGCGAATTGGAGGACGATGCGTGGCGGGGCTTCCTCGTCACGCACGATCGCATCTGGCGTGAGCTGGGAGAGGGCCTGGCACCTTTCCGGCTGAGCATGGCCGAGTACAGCGTCCTCGGCTTGCTGGGTGAGGCGGGTCGAGTCGGGCTGCGTTTGACCGAGTTGGCGGAAAAGAGAGGAATGTCCGGCCCGGGGCTGTCGCGCCTCGCAGATCGGCTGGAACAGCGCGGTCTCATCGAGCGAAGTCGTGCGGCCAGCGATGCTCGCAGCTACGAGTTGACCCTCACGCGAGAGGGAAGGGCGCTGCTGCGGAAGGCATGGAAGCAACAGTACGCGGGCATCCGACGTCTCTTCCTCGACCGGTTGAGCGGTGACCAGATGGAAGCACTCGCTGATACGTGGGCGAGCCTCGCCGACCACGACGAGAGCTGACCGGCGCGGGGAGGGTAGGTCCCCGGAGAGGGATGCCCATGCTCCCGTCCACGACGCGGCGATCATCCGCGCACAGACGTCTCCTGCCCGCAATCGCGTCTCGACCACGAACTACATGGGAGACGCGTCCCATTCGGAAGGAGCCGATCAGGGGAATGCGCGTACCTGTCGGCGCCGACCCCACGGAACGCGAGAGGGACGGAGACCATTTCGATCTCCGTCCCTCTCGGTGAAAGCCTTACGCGTCGGGGGCTGCGACGGCCTCGTCGGCCACCCACAGCTCGTCCTCGGCGCTGAGCGTCTTCCACGCGACGACGAAGATGCCGACGGCGGCCGCGATGCCGAGCACGGCGGCGATGACGGCGCCCGCGCTCGTCTTCTTCTTCGGCGGCTCGACCATGATCTGTCGTTTGCCGAGCTTTGCCGCGGTCGCGTCGTACGCGCCGATCGCGCGCCCGACGGCGCCCCCGGCTGCGGGGATGACGCGGTTGTCGAAGAACTTCTTGCTCTTGCCGTAACCGTCGCGCACGTACGGCGCGGCACGGTCGACATAAGGCTCGACGTACTCGTGGTACTTCTTCCGAGCCTCAGGAGCGAGAACCTCCTGGTTGATGGCGCTGAGCTGCTTGCCCGCGGCACGCGCTACATCGGCGGCCTGAGACGCCACAGCACGCTGGGCCTCCAACACCTGGTTGGCGGTGCCCTGCAGCTTGCGGAGCTCCTTCTTGCGCTTTCGGCTGAGGTTGACGCTCACGTGTGTGCCCTCCCGCGTTGTGACGAACTTTTTCCCATCCTGCCACGTTGAGGGGCGTCACGGCGATGGGATCGGCGTTCTCTGAGAGAATGGAGGAATGACTCAGCACACCGCCGTCGCCACGCTTCACACCAACCACGGCGACATCGTCATCAACCTGTTCGGCGACCACGCCCCCGTCACGGTCGATAACTTCATCGGCCTCGCGACCGGTGAGAAGGAGTGGACCGACCCCGCGACCGGTGAGAAGGGGGAGGGCGCGCTCTACGAGAACGTCATCTTCCACCGCATCATCCCCGGCTTCATGATCCAGGGCGGCGACCCGCTCGGTCAGGGCGTCGGTGGACCGGGCTACAACTTCGACGACGAGATCCACCCCGAGCTGAACTTCAACGAGCCGTACATCCTCGCCATGGCGAACGCGGGCAAGCGCCCGAACTCGTTCGGCGGTATGAGCGGCACGAACGGTTCGCAGTTCTTCGTGACGACGGATCCGACGCCGTGGCTGCAGGGCAAGCACACGATCTTCGGCGCCGTCGCCGACGACGACTCCAAGAAGGTTGTCGCCGCGATCGCCGCGGTTCCGACGGGCGCGAACGACCGTCCGACGGAGGACGTCGTGATCTCGTCGATCGACATCGAGAAGCTCTGACGAGCTCCTCGCTCCGCACGAGGCTCTGCCAGCAAAGGATCTGCACGCAGTGACGTCGAACTCTTATACCGAGAACCGCGACAACTACTGCTACCGGCATCCCAAACGGCAGAGCTTCGTGCTGTGTCAGCGGTGCACGCGCACCGTCTGCCCTGAATGTCAGACTCCGGCTTCGGTCGGGGTCATCTGCCCCGAGTGCATGAAGGAGATGCGCAAGAAGCGCACGCCCGCGCAGAAGCGGGCCGCGCGCACCTGGGGCCGCGGATCCGGCGGAACGGCTGTCTCGTTCGGATCCTCGACCACGCGCGGGATGACGACCATCTTCGTCGTCACCGCCGTGATGTACCTCGTCCAGATGCTGAGCAACGTCGTTCCGGGTCTGGACGTCGAGCGGTGGCTCATCTTCTACGCCCCGATCACGTATATCGAGCCCTGGCGCGTGCTCACCGCCGCCCTCGTGCACTCCGGATTCTGGCACGTCGCGATGAACATGCTCGCGCTGTGGATGATCGGCAGATCGCTTGAACCCCTGCTCGGGACGTGGCGCTTCGTGGTCACGTACGTGCTCACCGCGGCGGGCGGGTCCGCTGCCGTCGCAGTGCTGTCCTTCGCGACACCGGTCGTCGGCGCGTCCGGGGCTATCTTCGGCCTCTTCGGCGCTCTGCTCGTGATCGGTCGCCACCTCGGCGCCAATATGACCGGCATCTATGTCGTGCTCGGCATCAACCTCGTCCTCGGCTTCGTGCCCGGGTTCAACATCTCCTGGCAGGCGCACGTCGGCGGTCTCGTGTTCGGCGCGCTCATCGGCTTCATCTTCACGCGCACGCGCCGACCGAAACAGCAGCGTCTGCAGATCGCCCTGCTCTGCGGCGTCGGCGTCCTCATCGTGGGCATCCTCCTTCTCCCGCTCGCCGGGATCGCTCTCACGCTCCCCTGAGCGCCACAGCG
>DWXU01000022.1:0-6605 GCA_019119065.1 Candidatus Microbacterium pullistercoris
CTGTTCGAGGCGTGCCACGCCGCGCGGATCCCCATCGTCGTCGTGTCGAACACGATCAGCGGGCACGCCGTGCGCGTCTCGTGCCGCGACCACGGCGTCGACCACCTCGTCGCCGCCTACGTCTGCTCCGACGAGGCCGGCGTCCGCAAGCCGGACGCCGCTCTCATCGACGAGGCGCTCCGCATCGCCGACGCGGATCCGCGCCAGACGACGTTCCTCGGCGACAAGCCCCAGAACGACGCCGTCGCGGCCCGCCGCGCGGGCGTGGCCGCGCGCGTCCTCGTGCGCGGCGGATCCACCGACGACGGCGCGCTCGACGACGCCGTCGCGTCGGGACTCGCGACCCATCTCGTCGACGAGCCCGGCGACCTCCTCCCGCTGTTCGCCGCTGTTCCCACCCTCTGAACCGAAGGATCCCTCATGTCACTCACCCAGATCGACGAACGTCGCGGCGAGCTCCGCGGATCCGATGCGCCGCGCACGTCGACGCCCCAGAACCTCATGGTGTTCGTGCTGTCGATGGCGCTGTTCGGACTGTCGAACATCCTCCTCGAGGTGATCCCCGACGTCACCGTCGGGCCGGTCGACCTCTCCGTCAGCTACTTCGTGTTCGTGCCGCTCACGCTCGCCGCGCTCGTCAGCCCGTTCTGGGTCGCGCTCGGGGCCCCGCTCGGCGAGATCGTCTTCACCGACCTGCTGATGGGCGACTTCTCCGGTCTCGCCGAGATCGAGGGCTTCATCCAGATGTTCCTCGCGATCTACATCGCCGGATCCGTCATCCGCAATCCGCTCAGCCGCGCGCAGGTGACGATCGGCGCGCTGCTCATCGTCTTCATCGACAAGCTGCTGTCGGCGATCGTCGACCTCGCGAAGGTCGTCATCGGCGTCGAGGAGGCCGAATACGTCGAGGGCCTGCCCGAGTCGATCCTGCTGCTGGAGGGGATCGGGTTCGTCGTCGACATGATCATGTCCGGCGTGCTGTTCGGCGTCATCCCGGCGCTCTGGCTCGTGCCCGCCCTCTACCGGCGCATCGAGCCGATGCTCGGCCTGCAGCCCCGCGAGCCCGGACGGAAGGCGCCGGGAACCGCGCCGAAGGCGGTCTGGTTCGTCGTCGTGGCGGTGCTCGCATCGATCGTGTCGTTCTTCTTCGCCTTCTTCGAGGCGTGGGACCTCTCGCTCGGCGCCGTCGAGGGCGACTTCCGTGAGCAGTTCGGCGACGGCTTCCTCTGGGTCAGCGTCGGCGCGCTCGTCGTCGTGCTCGCGCTCGCCGCGATCCTCTTCGCGGTCTGGCGCCGGAAGTCGCGGCAATGACGGATCCGGTGATCGCGGTCCGCGACCTCAGCTTCCGTTATCCGGGGGCGGCGCGCGACAGTCTCCGCAACGTGAACCTCACGATCGAGCGCGGCGACTTCGTGGCCGTCGTCGGCGGCAACGGATCCGGCAAGACGACGCTCTGCAAGACCTTCAACGGCCTCGTGCCCCACTACTGGTCGGGCGAGTTCGCGGGCACCGTGCTCGTCGACGGTGCCGACACCTGGGAGTCGTCGGTCGCGCGGTTGTCGTGGTCGGTCGGGTACGTGTACCAGGACTTCCAGAATCAGCTCGTGCGCCCGACGGTGTGGGACGAGGTGGCCTTCGGACCCGTCAACTTCGGGTTCGACGACCACGCCGAACGCACCCGCGACGCGCTGGCGGCCGCCGGCATCGCCCATCTGGCCGAGAAGTTCGTGTGGCAGCTCTCGGGCGGGCAGGCGCACCGCGTTGCGCTCGCGTCGGTGCTCGCGCTGCGGCCCGCGGTGATCGTCGTCGACGAGCCGGTCGCCGAACTGGATCCCGCCTCCGCGCACGACGTCTACGAGCGGCTCACGATGCTGAACCGCGAGCACGGCGTGACGGTCATCGCGATCGAACACCACGCCGAGTTCATCGCGCAGTACGCGCGCTCGGTCGTCCTGATGAGCGACGGTGCTCCCGTGTGGCACCTGCCCGCGGAGGAGGCACTCGCGCGGGCGGGGGAGCTCGCCGATCACGGGATCCCCGCGCCGCAGGTCGTCGATGCGCTGCAGCGGGCCGGGATCCGGGAGGTCGCACGCGGCGTGAGCGACGCGGCGACGCTGCTGCGGGAGGGCGGAATCGTCTTCGTCCCGACCGCGTCGCACGGCGCCGAGCGGACGCCGAGCGGCCCTGCAGGGCCGACGCGAGCCGACCGCACGCCGACCGTCGCCCAGGGCGATGCCGAGCCGGCCGCGGCGGGATCAGCCGGCTCGAATCGGTTGTCGACCACGAGTCGGGCCGTCGGCCATCGGCTCGACGACGCCGCGGAACCGGGCGCTGAACACGCCTCGGCCGGCCCGACGACCGTCGCGCCCGCTCGCATCGGCACCCCAGCCCGGACCGGTGCGTCGCCCCGTACGCGATCCGAATCCGCGCCGCTGGTCGTCGCCGAGGCGCGACGCGTCAGCCACGGTTATCGCAGCGTGGCGGGAGAGGTCGAGCCCGTCATCCGCGACCTCGATCTCGCACTGCGGGCCGGCGACCGGGTCGCGCTCATCGGCGGCAACGGATCCGGCAAGACGACCCTCATGCGCCTTCTGGCAGGGATCCACGTGCCGCGGTCCGGCGACATCATGCTGGAGGGCGAGACCACACGAGCCAAGCGAGCCGGACGCCTCGCCGAACGCGCTGCGTACCTGTCGCAGCACCCGGAGCGCATGCTCCTCAAGGCGAGCGTGCGCGAAGACGTCGAGCTGTTTCCGCGCAGCAGGCGGGATCCGTCAACCGATGAGATCGTCGACCGCATCCTCGAGCGGGTGCGCCTGACCGAGCTCGCGGACCGCGACGGCCGTACGCTGTCGGGCGGCCAGCAGCGACGCGCGACGCTCGCGATCGGCCTCGCCATGCGTCCCGCGCTGCTGCTGCTCGACGAACCGACAGCGAGCCTCGACGTCGCCAGTCGCGACGACGTGATCGCGATGCTCACGGAGCTGAGTGACCGGATCTCCTGCGCGGTCATCGCGACCCACGACATGCACCTCGTCGCCGAGTGGGCGACCCGGGTGATCGCACTCGATGGTGGACGGATCGCGGCGGACTGCTCGCCGCGCGAGCTCTTCGCGGACGACGCCCTGCTCACCAGGGCGCGCCTCGTGCCGCCCCAGGTGACGCTGCTCGGGCGCGAGCTCGGCATGGATCCGCTGCCCCTCACCGTCGACGAGTTCGAGCGCGCGGTGTCACCGATGGTGGCGGCGTGAGCGTCGCCCGCAAGCAGCGCGACGTGCTGAGCGTCGAGTGGATCAAGCTCGAGCTCATCCGCACCGCGTACTCGACCCGAGGCGGGCTGTTCGCCGCCATGGATCCGCGCGCCGTGCTCGTCTGGTACCTGCTGCTGGCGCTCGCGCCGTGGTTCACGCACAACCTCACGACGATCGGGTGCCTCTTCGCCCTCGGCGTCGCGTCCGTGGCGCTCGCGCGGGTCGGCCCGCTCGTGCTCGGCCTCTTCGTGATCGGCCTCGGGTTCGAGCTCGTCTACCTCGTGCTCGCAGCCACCGTCTTCGGCGGCGACTTCTCGACCTTCGTCGCGTTGACCGAGGTCACGGCGAAGATCGGTGTCGTCTCGCTGGCCAGTCTCGCGGCGTTCGTGTCGCTGGATCCCGAGAAGCTCTCGGACGCGCTGCTCGCTCTGCGGTGCCCGGCGTCGATCGCGTTCGCCGTGTCGTACGGCTACCGCATGATGCCGATCCTCGTCGAGGAGTTCTCCACGGTCATGGAGGGCTATCGGCTGCGGCAGGCGCCACCGGAGCGGGGCGGACTGTTCGGATGGCGCCACCTCGTCCACTGGGCGACGCTCGTCGTGAAGGTGTTCTACCCGATCTTCCTCAACACGGCGAAGTCGGTGCGCACGACGGTCGAGGCCCTCGAGGCGCGCGGCTTCACGTTCGCGACGATCGACGGCCGGGGTCGGCGGATCCGCATCGCCGGCCTGCGCTACGGCTGGCTGGACCTCGGCGTGGTGGTGGTGACGGCCGCCCTCGTCGCGGCGGCATTCTGGGCCGGCGTTCAGTGGCCGCTCTACCGGGTGTGACCCCCTTCCGGCGGTTCGCGTGGCGCCTCGTTCCGTCTCGGATCCATTCGTGTCATCTAGGGATGGGCCGCACGCTTTGCCTGACACATATGCACCTTCCCGGCCACAGGAAGGTGCATATGTGTCATTCGGCGGCAGGTGGCAGCTCCTCCAGCACCCCATCCCGCAGTTCCAGCGTCAGATCAGGCGCGAGCCGGCGCAGGAACGCCGCGTCGTGACTGACGATGAGCACCGCACCGCGGTAGGCGCGTAAGGCCGCGAGCAGCTGCTCGGCCGTATCGACGTCGAGGTTGTTGGTGGGTTCGTCCAGCACGAGCAACTGGGATGGCGGATCCGCGAGCAGCAACCGTGCGATCGAGACGCGGAACCGCTCGCCGCCGGAGAGGTCGCCGATCGGCCGGTGCGCCGTTTCGCCACGGATGAGGAATCGCGCGAGGCGATTGCGCAGCTCTCGATCGGGAATATGCGGCGCCGCCCGCTGCAGCGCGTCGATTGCCGACTCGGCATCGTCCATCGCCTCCAGCCGTTGCGGCAGGTATGCCACCCGGTCTGTGTGCAGCTCCGACGCCGCAACGCAATGCCACCAGCCTGCATTGCGCACGGTGTCAGATTCCGGATCCGGTTCTCCCGCACGGGTCGCGGTTTCGGGCTCGGGGTCTGTCGTTGCCAGTTCACCGAGCCCCGCGCCCGCGCTGGCATCGCCGATCCCCAGCAGCGCCCGCAGCAGGGAGGTCTTGCCGGCGCCGTTCGGACCGACCAGCGCCACCCGCTCGGGGCCCTGCACGATCCACTGGCGATCGCCGTCGCCGAGCGTCAGGATGCGCCGTCCCGCCGCCACGCCGGGGTCCGGCAGATCGAAGACCACTGAATCGTCCGAGCGGATCCGCGCGTCGGCCTCATCTCGCGCGGCCTGGGCCGAACCCTCCTTCCCACGGGCCTCGATCCGCAGGCGGCCGGCTGACTCCTCCGCCCGTCGCGCGTACGCGTTCGCCACGATCGTCGGCAGTGTCTCGGCCTTCTTCTTACCCTGGCGGTTGCGGCGCGCGATCTTCGTCTCGAGCTCGATCCGCTGGCGCTTCTCCTTGGCGAGCACCTTCTTGGCGTCCGTGAGGTCTTGCCGCGCGGCCTCCTGCTCCGCGTCGACCGCCGCGCGCCACTCCGAGTACGGTCCGCCGAACACCGTGAGCTGGTGCCCGTGCAGCTCGGCGGTGGCGTCCATGAGCTCGAGCAGGTCGAGGTCGTGCGACACGATCACGAGTGTGCCGCGCCACGAGCGGACCATGTCGTACACGCGCTGCCGGGCGTCGCCGTCGAGGTTGTTCGTCGGCTCGTCGAGCAGGGTCACGGACGCGGCAGCGAGACGGATCCCCG
The DNA here is from genome assembly GCA_019119065.1 of Candidatus Microbacterium pullistercoris. GTDB lineage: Bacteria > Actinomycetota > Actinomycetes > Actinomycetales > Microbacteriaceae > Microbacterium > Microbacterium pullistercoris. Next base: position 5,453 of record DWXU01000022.1, read on the forward strand.
TGAGCGCCGCGAGCATCCCCTCGCCTCCCGACAACTCGCCGACCCGTCGGTCGAGCACACTCGGATCCAGACCCGCTTCGGCGAGCGCCGCGTGCGACCGCGCTTCGACGTCCCAATCGTCGCCGACCTCGTCGAACCGCTCGGGAGCGACGTCGCCGACCGCGATCGCCCGTACCGCATCGAGAGGAGTGGCGACGCCGAGGAGCGACGCCACCCGGGCACGAGTGTCGAGCGTGAGCCGCTGAGGAAGGTACGCGACGCGGGCTGCGGCATCGTCGACGAGCGCGGCGCCGGAAGTCGGCGACAGCTCGCCCGCGATGAGCTTGAGCAGCGTCGACTTGCCGGATCCGTTGCGGCCGACAAGCCCGGTGCGTGCGTCGCGCAGGGTGCCGGAGACGTCGTCGAGGGCGACGGATCCGTCCGGCCACGCGAACGTGAGGTGGTCGAGAACGATTACTGGCATGGAGAACCTCCCGGGATCAGTGCACGGATGCGCTGATCGGCGGAGATGCCAGAGGAACGGTGCATCGGACCAGCGCGGATGGGCGCTGCGCGATGCCTCAGGAGCGAGGGTGGTCGGTCAGCGCAAGATCACGCGAGGTTCCACACCGATTCGTTCCGTTCGTCGGGGACAGGACGATGGAACGTTACGCGACCGCGCAGATCCGTGTCAAGACTCCACCAGACGGATCCGGATCTCCGCCGCCGGGCGGAGGCGCGCCCGCGGCGTGATCGATAGCGTCGAAGACGGGAAGGTGGTCGCAGCATGAACGACGAGCGGAAGACGAAGAAGGCGTGGAGCATGGGCCTGTGCATCGCCCTCGGCGCGGGCGCTGGGACGGCGATGTCGGTGTCGATGGACAACTGGGCCTATCTCGCGATCGGCATCGGCGTCGCGGTGGCCATCGGCGGCTCGCTGGGAAACAAGCCGAAGCGTGACGAAGGCGAGAACGGGACCGAACGCGCGCCGCAGTGATGCCTCCGGCAGCGTGATCGCCTCCCGCATTGCGCGGTGATAGCGCGGCTCCGCTGGCCCCGAGCGCGGCCACGAGATCTCCCTCCGGCGGAGGATGTGGTGCGCGTCACCGGTCCGTACCGTAACGGGGAGGAGGCGGTGAGCAGATGACCGAAGCGGCCGAGAAGAAGCGCGAAC
>DWXU01000023.1:0-2923 GCA_019119065.1 Candidatus Microbacterium pullistercoris
GCCGTAGCGGTGCACCTCGATCCCCGTCTCTGGCTCGGCCTCGCTGTATGCATTGCCGCCAATGTGGTGACGGCGTTCGATGACGGTGACTCGGCGGCCCGCGCTCGCGGCTCGTTCGGCGATCGTGAGGCCGAAGAATCCCGAGCCGACGACAAGAAGATCGGTGTCCATACGGCTCATTGTTTCATCGAGCGGCCGTCAATCCTGACAGGCCGGCGCGAATGTCACAGGAAGGTCACGCTCACCAGTAGCGCACGGAGACGCCGGCACCGCGCTCCCACCGGATGCTGCCACCCTGGAACCACTGCACGCAGCGGTCGCCCGAGGCCGAGCAGTTGCCGTCGCCGGTCGGGTAGCCGAGGCGGCCGGTCTGCCAGCCGCGCTCCCGCCACGCCGTCATGATCGCGCCGGACGTCGCGTGGGCGCCGGTCTTCGGCGACCAGTGGATCCGGCCACCCTCGAACCGCTGCGCACAGCCGCCGCCCTCAAGGACGCATCGCTTCTCGGACGTCGGGTAGCCGAGGCGACCCGCCTGCCAGCCGTTGTTCCGCCACGCGTCGACGAACGGTCCGGTCGTCGCGTGCGCGCCGGTCTTCGGCGACCAGTGAATCCGGCCCCCCTCGAACCGCTGTGCACAGCCGCCGCGCTCGAGACCGCAGCGCTCGTTGTTCGTCGGGTAGCCGAGGTCCCCCGTCTGCCATCCCGCAGCGCGCCACGCGCGCAGGATCGCCCCCTTGGTGATGTTGGCGCCCGTGGCCGAGGTCCAGTGGATTCGTCCGTTCTGGAACTTCTGTGCGCAACCGCCGTTCTCCAGCGTGCAGCGGCGGTCGGAGATCGGCTGCCCGAGGGGGCCGCCTCCGGAGCCCGAGCGCTCCCAGGTCGTGTAGATCGACCCGGTCGTCTGAAACGTCCCGCGGTTCTTGAGCCAGTGCACCTTGCCGCCCTCGAAGGGCTGCGTGCAGACCGACATGCCTGCGTTGCACCACCGCTCACCGGAGGGGTAGCCCAGCGAGCCCGTCTGCCACCCAGCGGCCCGCCACTTGCGCATGATCGAGTTCGTCGTCGCGTGCGCACCCGTCGAGCTTGTCCAGTGGATCCGACCGTCCTCGAACCGCTGTGCGCAGCCGCCGCCGTCCAGGCCACAGCGCGGATCCGACGTCGGGTACCCGAGCCGGCCGTTCTGCGACGACAGTGCCTTCCACCGAGCAGCGATGGCTCCCGAGACGTAGTGCGCCCCCGTCTGCTTCGACCAGACGATCATGCCGCCGTCAAAGGTCTGATAGCAGCCGTTGTAGCGCTGCAGGCCACACTTCTGTGTCGCCGTCGGCTCACCCAGCAATCCCGACTGGCCGTCGAGAGCACGCCACTTCTGCCCGATCTGACCGGGAACCGGGATATTCGGCGAGGGAGCGGACGGTTCGCCGCCGCGCGTGCCGCCGAACCAGTCGGTGTAGTAGTTGTAGAAGTTGCGGTTACCGTAGGCCGAGCACGAGTCGCCGATGCCGTAGCCGGCGTTGAGAGCGGCGCGATTCGGCTGGTACGGCGTGTAGTAGTACATCGCCGCCGTCGCCTTGTTCTCGATGCGCACGGCACCGGATCCGCAGGACGCGTTCGGGTGCCAGCGCACCTGCGAGGTCTTACCGACCGGGTACCAGCTGAAGTACGAGTCCTTCGTATAGCGCTGCAGCTGGTAGGCGGCCATGTACATCTGGTTCTGGAACCCGAAGTAGCGCTCGTCGCACGCGGCGTCGTCCGGGCACGCGTACCCCATCGCGATGTCGTAGCGGAAGTCGCTCGGCCAGGTGTGCGTGACGAGTCCCTGTTCCTTCTGGAGCATGACCACGAGCACCTTCTCGCTGACGTTGCACGCCTTCGAGACCTTCGAGATGATCTGGGCGGCGGTGTCGTTCGCCGCGCCGCGGTACGTCCCCGAGCAGTACGCGTTCGGCGCCTTCGTGAGGGTCTTCATCGAGAAGTCCTTCAGGCACGTGTAGTCCGAATCGCACTTCGGCACCTTCTTGTCGAAGAAGTACTGCATCTGCTTCGCCGACATCGTGCCCGACGTGTACATCTTCGCGTCGCTGATGATGTTGCCCGGGCGGAAGCCCTTGAGGGTGGCCGGCTGGTACGCGTCGATCGTCGCCGAATAGCCGCCGGGATCGGCCTCGTCGACCGTGTTGGACCCGACGTAGTCCCCGTTCTCGGGCGTCGGGATCCGCGCGATCTCGTCATCGAGCGTCTCCGCCGTGTCCTCGGGAGCCGCTGTCTCCTCGGGAGCCGCTGTCTCCTCGGGTGCCGCCGTCTCGTCCGGCGCGGGCGTCTCGGTCGGTTCCGCCGTCGGTGCGGGCGTCGCAGCGGGAGCGGCGTCCGGATCCGGAGCCTCCGTCGGCTGAGCCGTGACCTCGGGAGTCGGCGTCGGCGTCGGCGTCGTATCCGCGAAGGCAGTCGTCGGCAGCATCGCCACGATCACGCCCGCGATGACGGCGAACGCGAACGCGATCCGTCCCCTCCGGGCAGACTCGTAGCCGATTCTGATGCGACGCATGATGCTTAGTGTGACAGATGTGACTGGTTTGCAACACCCGAAGTTCGACTCTTCCGGCGCGTCGCGCGCCGCGTTGCGCCATCAATTAGGTAACGAGAAACTGATCCGAGTTCAGTCGCGACGTCGGAACATGCGCCTGCGACGCCGTGATCGCTCGATCGGGGCGGCGGGCAGGTCGAGCGACGCGAGATAGGCGAATCCGTCCGCCTCCGTCCGCTCGTCCCGAGCGATCGCACGGGCGAGAGACACCTTGCCCGTGGCCGCCACGCGCGCGACCACGGGCACGTCATGCATATTGGCCGACGCGCGTCTCAGCGCGCGCGAAACTCGCCGGTCGGTCTCGCCGTGGGGCGCGCACTCGATGAGGTATCGCACCGT
>DWXU01000182.1:0-9389 GCA_019119065.1 Candidatus Microbacterium pullistercoris
GCTCTATCTCGACGGCGCGCCTCGTCGCGCGCGGCCTCAACGCGAAGACGGGCGGCCGCGCGGGTCGCGCGGCACGCGGCGTGAACCGGCTGCTCGGTGGGTTCCCCGCGCGCGCCGTCCGTGCGTTGCGCGGGCCTCTCACGCGCTGAATCGCGTCGGCGTGCACGGGGAGCCGTCCGGATCCCCAGCGACGAGCGCGGCGGCGATGCAGCGCCAACGTGCCACAGCGTGACGTCGGAGATCGCCCCTGACCTCTCGCCAACTTCCCGCTGCACTCACCTGCCGTCGAACGCTGCGACGAGTTCTCGCTCGAGGTACGGACGGAGCGTCTCCGCGTAGGTGCGAGTGAGGTGGTTGCCGTCCCGCGTGACGATGATGCCGCCGACGACCATGTCGCAGCGGGTGGGCCCGCACTCGTAGTCCATGAGGTCGATGAGGTGAGCGTTCGGCGTCTGCTCGATGGCGTCGTAGAGTCCCGTACCGCGAATCGCGTCTTCCCGGGGAAGCGAACACTCCCCGCGAGCGATCGCGTCGCGATCGGCGAGGCAGTCGACCATCGATTCAGGGAAGACCGGATTATCGCGGATCGCGAGGATGGGTACGTCGGCCGAGGGGCGGCTGGCCCATGCATCCAGGATCAGCTCGGTGTGAAACTCCATGCGCGTCATCCCGTCTGGGACGGGTTCGAACCACGAGTTCGTCGAAGCCGTGGTGACGATCGCGTCATAGTCTCCTGACGCGGCATAGCCATTGATCGCCGTCCGCCAGTGGCCACACTCTTCCTGTACCGATGACGGGCCGGACCGGTCCGGTGCAGCGCGCGATACCCACTGACATCCGGCGCGGGAGGCGACGTCCAGCCGCCAGCCGAGCGACTCGGCGACCCCTGCGTACGCGTCGGTCAATGCGTGCCCATGAGAATCCCCGACGACGAGAAGCCGCTTGTCATAATCCGATCGCGGCCCGAGAGCGCACATCCTCACCTCATCGTCTCCCCACCGCGCATAGCAGTCCGGACGATCTGGTTGATCGTCGACGAGGAGGTCCAGTGCCGGCACGGGCGCTCCACGCGTCTCCACATTCGCGCATTCCGGACGCTCGGGGTCGAGCGCGGCCGCACCGGCGCACGTGTCCAGCGTGGTCGTCGCTGCGGAGACAGTTCTCGCGCTCTGAATGATGGCTGCGGGGGCGGCGGCCGCGATGATCGCGACGATCGCGAAGGCGATCGTCCGTCGCGCGTCGGCGCGATTCGTCCAGGCGGTGGGCCGCGCGAGGACGAGGCGCGTGAGCGCGGTGGCGGCGAGAGAGACGGCGAGAACGACCGCAGCGCCGCGCCAGCCGACCGCGTCTCGCTGTTTCACCGTGAGAAAGACGATGAGGATCGGCCAGTGCCAGAGATAGAGTTCGTAAGAAATGCTGTCGAGGAACCGTAGCGGCCGACTGTTCAGTAGGGGCGAAGTCGACGCACGACCGCCGTTGGCGGAGAGAAGCACGAGTATCGCGCCGCCGACCGGAAGCAGCGCGGCGGGACCTGGATAGCTCGTCCCTCCGTCGAAGATGAACCCGCTACCGATGATCATGGCGAGGCCCAGCCAGCCGGCGACGGCTCTGATCACCTTTGGGAGCGACCACCCGATGATGATGAGCCCCGCGACGAGACCGCCGATGCCGAGTTCCCAGAATCGTGCACGGGTGTCGAAGTAGGCGGCCACTGGATCGTGGAGATTGGCCGAGGTCGCGTAGGCGAACGAGCAGGCAGTCGCCACCGTCAACAGCGACCAGAAGATGATCAGGCGGGCGCGAGTGGTGCGTGCGATGAGCGTCAGAACGCCGACAGCGAGCGGGAACAGCAGGAAGAACTGCGCCTGCACGGAAAGCGACCAAAAGTGCTGCAACGGGCTCGTCTCGGGGCCGGCCGCGTCATAGGAGAGCTGCGATGCTATGAGCTGCCAGTTCTCGACGTAGAGGGCAGTCGAGACAACCTCGACGAGAGTCTGCCCACGCGTCCACGGCGACAGCACCGTGTACGACATCACCGTCACGGTGAGCAGGACGAGGGTTGCCGGGGGCGCGAGGCGGACGAAGGTGCGTCCCCAGCGGGCGACGATACCGAGAGGCCGTTCGCGCTGCAACGCGCGCCCGAGCGACATGACGAGCAGGAATCCGGAGATCGTGAGGAAGACGTCGACGCCGCCGGATACGCGACCGTGGCCGAAGAGATGGAAGACGACCACGAGGGTGAGGGAGATGCCTCGCAGGCCGTCGATCTCACCGATGCGACCCGCAGATGACCGGCGTCGGCGGCGGAGCCGCGGCGCCTCCGGTACGTCGATCGTCACAGCAGTATCCTGTCAGCTCGACGGGGCGAGGCGACAATCCGCCATCCTGTGTGCCACCACGTCACGTGTCCGCGTTGTATGTCGCGAGAACCTCAGCGATCGGGGCATCCATGGCGAGCCGGTGATCGCGGATGTACAGGCCTCGACTGCAGAACCGCTTCAGGTCAGTCTCTCGGTGGCTCACGAAGAACAGCGTGCGGCCGCCGGCGAGCAGCTCGTCGATGCGCGCGTAGCACTTCTCGCGGAACGCCTTGTCACCCACGGCAAGCACCTCGTCAACGAGCAGGATCGGGTGATCGAGCTGCGAGACGACCGAGAACGCGAGGCGCACCTTCATGCCGTTAGACAGGTGACGGTACGGAGTTTCCTGGAAGTCCTCGAGCTCGGCGAACCCGATGATCTCGTCGTATCGATCCGTGACCTCGCGTCGGCTCATGCCGTGCAGACCAGCCGTGAGGCGCACGTTCTCGCGCACGGTCAGGTCTCCGACGAATCCGCCCGTGATCTCGATCAGCGGCGCGACGCCGCCGGAGACCTCGACCGCGCCCTCATCTGGGAGCAGCACGCCGGCGACGAGCTTCAGCAGCGTCGACTTGCCCTGTCCGTTGCGGCCGACGACGCCGATCGACTCGCCGGGACGGACGGTGAACGACACATCGCGCAGCGCCCAGAACTCTCCCTTGGGCGTGCGCCGTCGCGCACTCGAGAAGATCGCTTTGATCGACCGGCGTCCGCGCCGGTTTCGGCGGAAGCGCACACCGAGGCCCGTCACCGAGATCGCGTTCTCCTCGGTCATCACAGCTCCTTCAGCAACGGGCGCTCGAGCGCGCGGAAGATCAGGAGGCCCGCACCCAGGACCACGACGCACCAGACGATGCTCACCACGACCGAGGTCGTGTCCCATAGCTGCGGGAAGAAGGCCGCGCGGAACATCGTGAAGATCCCCGCGAGCGGGTTGAGGACGCCGAGGAAACCGAAGCCGTCCGGCAGATCAGGCACCGAGTAGATGATCGGCGTGGCATAGAACAGCGCGCGCAGGACGAGGCGCGTCGTCCGCTCGAGATCGCTGTACAGCACGCACAATGGTCCGATGATCAGGCCGAGCCCGACGAGCAGGATCGCCTGCAGAACGACGGCGACCGGGAACCATAGGATCCCCCATCCGAACGACGTACCGCCCACGAAGATCGCGAACATCCCGAGCACGGGCAACGAGAACAGGAACTCGGTGCCCTTCGACAGCACGATGCGGCCGACCCAGATGGAGCGCGGAATCGACGTCGATCGCACGAGCTTCGCGTCCTTGTTGAAGGCTCGAGTGAAGTCGGTCACCGCGGCGTTGAACCACACCCACGGCAGCAGCCCCGCGATGAGGAACACGATGTACGGATCGGCGCCGACGTCGCGGTGGAAGATCTGTGTGAACACGAACCAGTAGATCGCGCTCATCACGAGAGGATCGAGCACGCTCCACAGGTACCCGAGCCAACTCGTCGCGTAGCGCACCCGCAGGTCGCGTGACGACAGCAGCCAGAGCGAGTGCAGGTAGCGCCGTGGGGTCCCCGGAGCGCCGACGGTCTCGGTCACGGCGATTCCTCCTCCGGCCGCGACTTCGAGGCCACCCGACGCAGCGCGCGCCTGGCTCGGCCGCGCGCCCGGCGCGCGACCTCCTTCGCAAGTTCGGCCGCCGGCACGTCGTCAACGCGTGCTCGCTCGTCTGGCCGGTGCTCCTGTTCGACCGCGTGAGCGCGCTTCACGGCCTCTTCGGCGATCGCGCGGGCGGCGCGCACGGCCGCGTCGAGCGGCACGTCGGCGCTCGCATTGTGCCGGGTGTCGTCGGTTGATTTGCTCGCCGTGCGGAGAGCGTCGAGGTCGCCGATGACGCGCACCCCCGTCGCTTCGATCTCGTCCGCGTGCCGCGCGCTCTCGACGTCGGCGAGCTCCGCCGCCCACCGCGGCAACGTGAGCTTGCGCTCGTCCGCGCCCGGCGTACGGGTGAGGAGCTCGCGGGACAGCGCGATCGGGAGGCGTCCATGGCGCTTCTCGAGCGCCGAGTCCGGGTCCGCGTAGGCGCGGTTGAGCGCGAGCATCAGCGCCGTCTCCTCGACGGTCATGCTGCGGTTCGCCACCGCTCCGGATTCCTCTGCGCCAAGCATCCCGCGCTCGAGCCCGAGCATGTCCTCGAAGGCGTCGGTCTGCTGGTCGCGGTGATCCGGATCCACGACGACCACCGTCACGCGATCACGCCCGAGGATCCGCGCCCAGCGCTCGACGATGCGTCCCTGCTGGGATCGCCGGTGGAACGCCGCGATCTGTCGCTGCGTGAAGCCGTCCGGCGCCTGCTCGTCTGTCAGCGCGTACGATGCCCAGTCCTCGAACTCGTGCAGCATCGTCGACTTGAGGAACTCCTGCCACGTCGAGGCGAGGATCGTGCCGTACTGCCGCACCGAGATCACCGCGTGCAGCGCTTCGCCCAGCTCGTCGCGGAAGCGCCGTACCTGATCGTCATCGCTCTCACAGACCCACTCGTGCGAGATCCACACGCGGCGCGAATCGTCCGCCTCGACCCGCGCCAGGAGGTCGTTCCAGTGCTCCATCTCGGGCACGCCTCCGACTTCCGCGATGCGCCGCCCCATGAGGGCCGCGGTAGGAATGAGATGATCGTGCCGCTTCGTCAGCGTGCGCGGGTACAACACGCCGGCGCGCGCGAGTTCGTCCCGCTTGCGCACCGCCGTGCGCTGCAGGGCGGTAGTGCCGGTCTTCGGCAGACCGATGTGGAGCAGCCGTGCGCGTTCCGGCAGGAGCGGCGAAGTCGTGTTCGGCCGCGGCCGGAGCTCGGCCGCGAGCCCGCGTCGCGCGTCGCGCTCAGCGAGCGGTTCCGCACACGCGTAATCGAGCAGGTCGCGCGCGACGAACTCAGCGCGCAGCCGCTCGCCGTCCGCGACCTTCTCGAAGGGACTCGTCGCCGCATCCTGGCGCTGAAAGCGGTCGCGACCACCCTGCGCGGCGACCGTCGCCATGATGCCGTCCGCGCGGAGCGTCTCGCTCAGCGCCGACAGGAGCTCGCTCTTGTCGCGGTTCACGTCTGCGTCGTACGACAGGATCCGATACGGCCTGTCCATCGCTTCGAGAACGTCGGCCATGCGCTCGAACCAGCGGTCGAGGTCGACGGCCCACTCCAGAAACGCGTCGACGTCGATCTCCGGCCGCACCTCGCTCGTGTCGGTGTGGGTCCCGCTCTCGCCGCTGACGTTCTTCTGCACGGAGATATACGCGTCGAGGCGGGAACGCACGAGCACGTACGCCAGCCGGTGCGGCGACGCGACGACGTTCTCGAGCGTGCCGTAGACTCCGTTCGCGCTGAAGACCTCATAGAGTCCCCGCACCTCCGAGAGGTCGTCGAGACACTCGCAGAAGAAGTTCGTTCCGGAACCTGGCGCCGAGATCACGACGATCTCGGGCAGCCGCGTCGCGTCACTCGCCTCGGTTGCGTCCGTCATGCGGTCTTCCCCGGTCTCAGACGAGCTTGTTGTTCCACATCGACAGCGCGGACCCGATCGCCATGTGCATGTCGAGGTACTGATAGGTGCCGAGTCGGCCGCCGAAGTGCACGTCCTTCTCGTCCTTCTGCAGTTCACGGTAGGCGAGGAGACCGGTGCGGTCCTCCGACGTGTTGACCGGATAGTACGGCTCGTCGTCGCGCGAGGCGAAGCGGGAGAACTCCCGCATGATCACCGTCTTGTCGTTCGGGTAGCGGTCGGCCCGCTCCGGGTGGAAGTGCCGGAACTCGTGGATCCGCGTGTACGGGATGTCGGCGTCCGGGTAGTTCATGACGCTCGTGCCCTGGAAGTCGCCGACCTCGAGGACCTCTTCTTCGAAGTCGAGCGTGCGCCAGCTGAGTGCGCCCTCGGAGTAGTCGAAGTAGCGGTCGACGGGGCCCGTGTAGATGACGGGGAGCTGACCGACGACGTCCGTCTTGTTGAACGGCTGAGCCGTGTCGAAGAAGTCGGTGTCGAGGCGGACGTCGATGTTCGGGTGGTCGGCCATGCGCTCGAGCCACGCTGTGTAGCCGTCCGTCGGCAGGCCCTCATGCGTGTCGTTGAAGTAGCGGTTGTCATACGTGTAGCGAACGGGGAGGCGGCTGACGATGTCGCCCGAGAGCTTGGTCGGGTCGGTCTGCCACTGCTTCGCCGTGTAATCGCGGAAGAACGCCTCGAAGAGCGGTCGGCCGACGAGCGCGATGCCCTTCTCCTCGAAGTTCTGCGCGCTGGCGACGTCGAATTCGCCCGCCTGCTCCTTCACGAGTGCGCGTGCCTCATCGGGCGAGTAGGCCGCGTGGAAGAACTGGTTGATCGTGCCGAGGTTCACTGGCAGCGGATACACGACGCCCTTGTGGTTCGAGTACACCTTGTGCACGTAGTTCGTGAACGTCGTGAAACGGTTGACGTACTCCCACACCGTCTCGTTCGAGGTGTGGAACAGGTGCGCGCCGTAGCGGTGCACCTCGATCCCCGTCTCCGGCTCGGCCTCGCTGTATGCATTGCCGCCAATGTGGTGGCGACGTTCGATGACGGTGACTCGGCGGCCCGCGCTCGCGGCGCGTTCGGCGATCGTGAGGCCGAAGAATCCCGAGCCGACGACAAGAAGATCGGTGTCCATACGGCTCATTGTTTCATCGAGCGGCCGTCAATCCTGACAGGCTCGAGTGAATGCCACGGAAAGATCACGTAAGCCAATGAGACAGATCGCGTCCGATCGTTCCCTGAAACTGCGCCGCTTCCGGCCTGTAGTGGTCGACGAGACGCGCACGAGTGTCCGGTGAAAGAGTCGGCGCGGCCGGCCAGGCATTGCGTTCCTCACGCTTGTCACTTCGACCGAACAGGCGCGACATGAATCTGGACTTGCGTGGTGACAACACGCTCCTGCTCGCTTCCGGTGGGTCCGACACCGGAGCCGTCCATACTACCTACAGCGGGCGGTAGGCGTACCACGGCTCCCCGGGTTCACCCGAGCCCGACTCCCACGTGAGCCCGCCGCCCAGGAAGTACTGCGTGCAGACGTCGTCGGAGCAGATCGGATCCGATTGGGGGTACCCGAGCCGGCTGCGCTCCTTGCCGATCTTCTCGTACCCCGCTTCGGCGCTCCCCCACACGCCGTACGCCGGCTGATCATGCTGCCAGTAGAGGTTGCCGCCCTCGAATGTCTGGTAGCAGCCGCCGCGCACGAGGCCGCAGATGCGGTCACCGGTGGGGTACCCCAGGCGCCCATTCTCGTTGCCCATCGCGTTGTACTTCTTCATCGACGCACCCCAGATGGCCTTCACGTCGCTCGTGTGTCCGTTCCAGTAGGTTTTGCCGCCGGCGAACTGCTGATAGCAGCCGCCGCCCGCGAGCCCGCAGCGCAGATCGGTCGTCGGGTACGAGAGCTTCCCTGTCACGCCGCCGAGATCGTTCCACTTCGCGAGCGTGCGATTCTGCAGTGGGTGTGCGCCGGTCGCCTTCGACCAGGTGATGATGCCGCCCTCGAATTCCTGGCTGCATCCGTCGTCCGCCAGCCCGCACTTCTGCTCGGCCGTCGGCGCGCCAAGACTGCTGGATTCGCCGCCCAGCGCCCTCCACTTCGCTCCGATCTCTCCCGGCACCTTCGGCGCGTCGGGAGTCGCGGGCTCACCGCCCCGCGTGCCCTCGAACCAGTCGGTGTAGTAGTTGTAGAAGTTGCGGTTTCCGTAGGCGGAGCACTCGTCCCCGACGCCGTATCCGGCATCGAGCGCCGCCTGGTTCGGCTGGTACGGCGTGTAGTAGTACAGCGCTGCCGTCGCCTGGTTCTCGATGTACACGGCCGACGATCCGCACGAAGCGTTCGGGTGCCAGCGCACCTGGGAGGTCTCCCCCACCGAGTACCAGCTGAAGTACGAGTCCTGTGTGTACCGCTGCAGTTGATAGGCGGCCATATACATCTGGTTTTGGAAGCCGAAGTATCGCTCGTCGCACGCCGCGTCGTCGGGGCACGCGTATCCCATGGCGATGTCATAGCGGAACTGGCTCGGCCAGGTGTGCGTGACGAGGCCCTGCTCCTTCTGGAGCATGACGACAAGAACCTTCTCGCTGACGCCGCACGCCTGCGACACCTTCGAGATGATCTGCGCGGCCGTGTCGTTCGACGAGCCCTCGTACGAGTTCGAGCAGAACTCGTTCGGCGACTTCGACTGCGTCTTCATCGAGAAGTCCTTGAGGCAGGTGTATCCCGAGTCGCACGTCGGAACCTTCTCGTCGAAAAAGAACTGCAGCTGCTTCGCCGACAGCGTGCCGGACGTGTACATCTTCGCGTCGCTGATGATGTTTCCGGCACGGAACCCCTGAAGACTGACCGGCTTATACCCCGGCTGCGAGGCGGAGTACGAACCGGGGTTAGCCTCGTCCTCGGTATTCGACCCCACATAGTCGCCGTTGTCCGGCGTCGGGATGCTCGATACGTCATCGCTTGCGGCATGAGATTCTCCCGAGGCCGCGGGTATCACGGGCGCCGCAGGCGCTGGATTCATCTGCTGATCCGGCGCGGCGTCTGCGAACGCGGCAGTCGGGAACATGGCCACGAGCAGCGCGAGAAGCGCGGCGACAGCGAACGCTGCTCCACTCCGACGGGCAGAGGCACGGTTGATTCTGGTGCGACGCATGATAGTCAGTGTGGCAGATGTGACTAGTTTGCAACACCCAAACTTCGACTTTCACGGCGCGTCGTGCGCGGCGTTGCGCCATCAAGAGGTATTGAGAAGCGGGATCCAGGTCAGCCGCGACGTCGGAACACGCGTGAGAAGCGCCTCGATCGCCCTGTCGGCGCGGCGGGCCGCTCGAGCGACGCGAGATAGGAAACTCCGTCCGCCTCTGCCCGCTCGTCTCGAGCGATCGCGCGGGCGAGGGAAACCTTGCCCGTGGCCGCCACGCGCGCGACCACGGGCACGTCATGCATATTGGCCGACGCGCGTCTCAGCGCGCGCGAAACTCGCCGGTCGGTCTCGCCGTGGGGCGCGCACTCGATGAGGTATCGCACCGT
>DWXU01000024.1:0-6503 GCA_019119065.1 Candidatus Microbacterium pullistercoris
GACCTCGACGTGCTGATCGTTGTCGACAGCACCACGAGCATCACCGCGGAGGACTGGGGAGAGTCGTCGCCGCGCCTCGAGGGCGTGCGCGCCGACGTCGAGCACATCATCGACGCGTACCCCGGCGCGCGGTTCTCCCTCGTCACCTTCGACAACCACGCCACGCAGCGCCTCCCTCTGACGACCGACGTCGACGCGGTGTTCTCGTCGCTCGAGGTGCTCCGCCCGCCCACGACCTCGTATGCGCGCGGATCCGACATCGCCGAAGCCGCCCCGCTCGTCGCCGAAGTCGCGGAGCGCGCGGCGGACCGCGATCCGGACCGCTCCCGCATCGTCTTCTACTTCGGCGACGGCGAGCAGACGGCCGAGGGCGAGCCCGGATCCTTCGCTGACGCGGCCGGTGCGGTCGACGGCGGCGCGGTGTACGGCTACGGCACGGCCGACGGCGGTCGGATGCGCGTCGTCGACGGTTTCGACGGGGTGACGGAGTACCTCACGTATGAGGGCTCCGACGCCCTCTCGATGATCGACGAGGATAATCTGCGCACGGTCGCGGAGGAGCTGGGCGTGCCGTACGAGCACCGGACCGCGGCGAGCGCGCCGACCGTGCCGGATCCGCCCCCCGCGGCCACGCAGGCCGCCGAGGCCGAATCGCTCGGTGCGCGGACCGAGCTGTCCTGGGCCGTCGCGCTCGCCGTCGGCGCCCTCGCGCTGATCGACCTCGGCCGGGCGGTGCGGCTGCTGCGTCGCACGGCCGCCCTGCCGCAGACGGGAGGGGCACCATGACGCCGCGGACGCGAACGTGGGTCGCGGTCGGCGCGCTCCCGGTCGCGCTCATCGCGCTCGCCCTGGTCGTGAAGCTACTGTCGATGTACGTGCTCGCGCAGACGGCGATCGCGGCGCACGCGCGCAACGACGCCACGGGCGCGATCCGGGCCGCCGAGGCACTGCAGCCCGCGAACTGGTTCGAGCCGTGGAAGGCGCCGTACAACCTCGGCGTCGCCTTCGCTGGCGCCGGGCTGCTCGCGGAGTCGCGCGGCGAGTTCGAGCGCGCGCTCCCGCTGGTCGAGGGCGTCGACGCGTGCCCCGTGCACATCAATCTCGCCCTCGTGATCGAGCGCATGGGAGACCGCGCGCGCACCTCGGATCCGGAGGGCGCCGCGCAGCTCTACGCCGACGCCCTCGAGGTGTCCGCGGACGCCCCGGCTCACTGCCGCACCGACGAGGCCCGCCAGCAGTCGCCGGATCCCGAGCGGGACCCCGCGGAGACGCTCGACGAGCTCGTGGAGCGGCTGCGCGGGAAGCTGCAACAGGACCAGGCGCCGGAGGACGAGGGCGGGCCGGACGACGGGGACGCGCGTCCCGACGGCGACAGCCTCGACGAGATCGAGGAGCGTCTGCAGAACGGCCAGCGCTCGCGCGACGAGCTGCGCGAGGATCGGGCGCCCGACGAGGGCACCGACACCGGAGGGCGACCATGGTGAGGATCCCCGGAACCGGGCGCGGCTACGCGGGCGGACACGCGGGCGCGCCGCCCGTGCCCCCTCCCGGTGGCTACCGCGGCGAGCGGCGCTTCCCAGAGCACCCCGTCGCGGGTCATTTCCTCGCGCAGGCACCGCCGCCGCGATCCGGCCCTCGCCTCCACCCGGTCGGCTGGATCGCGCTGCTCGCCGCCGGGCTATTCTCGGCGCTGCTCATCGCCCTCGCGACGGTCGGGGAGGCGCACAGCGCGCTCGGTACGTCGATGCTCGTGCTGCAGGTCGTGGTCGTGGGCCTCGTCGTCGCGGCCCTGTGCATCCGCCGCGCGCGCCTGGCCGCGGCGATCGCGCTGACCGTCTCGCTGCTCGTCAACGTCGGCACCGTCGGCGCCGTAGGGGCGCTGCTCAGCGATCCGCTAACACCGCCGTCCGCGGGAACGACGGCGGACGGGCCCGCCGACGGCGACTACGCGGGCATCAAGGACGTCGACCCGCAGTCGGTGCTCCTGGCGCCGTCGCTCGAGGACGTCCAGGACCACACGAACGAGCTGTCGGAGCGGATCCGCGAGAGTCTGAGCGCGGAGTTCGGCCTCACGTGGACGCGCATCGCCGACGCGAGCGCGCGACCGGAGCGCAACGGCTACGGCGGCGAATCGATGCTGCAGCAGTACACCTCGCCGACGTGGCGAACCGACCAGCCGATCCGCGATCACGACCAGAAGCTCGAGGTGATGGCCGCGATTGACCGCGAGCTCGCGGTCGCGGGCGAGTACTACGCGTTGTATCCGCTGAACGAGCCGGACGGATCCATCGATCCGCGCGCGCTCGAGTCGCTGTACGGCAGTGCGGATCCGCGCGAGCAGTCCGTCTGGGAGTACGTCGCCCAGCGATACGGGACGCCCGGGATCTCGAGCCCCTCGCCCACCCTGCTGTACGCGACGCTGACGGATCTCAGCAACGACGACGACGGGCAGGTTCGGGCGCGCGAGGAGGCCGAACGGACCGACGGCGAGCCGCTCGAGGGTTTGAACCTGATGTTCATCTCCGCGCAGCTGCTCGCCGAGGGCGACCGCGACGCCTTCGCCGACGCCACCCGCTGACGGGCGGCGCTCACCCCGTCAGGAGCGGGCGAGCCAGCTCACCGCGTTGCCGAAGAGCGTCGCGTATCCCGACCACTCCATGAACTCCGTCGGCGCCCAGTGCGGCGACACGTCGGAGGCGAACGCCAGCGTCCGACCCTCGCCGACCTCGCGGACGACGACCAGCGGATCGCCCTCCACCGTCGCGAGGACCGTCGCGTCGTCGCGCGCCTCGAGGCGCTGATATCCGAGCAGGATCGGCCAATCGGCATCGAGCCCGCGCGTCACGTCATGCTCGACGTCGGTGAGTGCGCCGGGAACGCCCTCCGGAGTCTCGACGCGGTCGTCGTACCGAGAGATGGTCACGGGCAGGATGTCTTCGAGGGGCGTGCCCGCGTAGTTGGCCTTCGCCTGGAACCCCTGGAAGCTCAGGTAGCCGCCGGCCATCATCAGGCCGCCGCCGCGCTGCACCCACTCGCGTAGGAGCTTGAGCCGGTTCGGCGTCGGGCGCCCGTGCGTGAACACGGACGGCGGAAGCAACAGGGTGTTCGCGCCGACATCCGAGAGCAGAACGACGTCGTACTCGTCGAGCTGTTCGAGGGTGAGGGGGAACTTCTCGGCCACGTCGTGGGAGAGCATGTGCGTGACCTCGTGCCCCGCCCCGTCGAGGGCCTGGAGGAGCTCAGCACACCCGATCTCGACCTGGGTGTGGGGGAACGGGTCGAATCCCTTGTGGTCGACCGTCGCGCTCACCCAGGACTCGCCTGCCAGCAGCACCTTCGCCATTCGTACATCACTCCATCACACTCATGCGCATGCCATGCGCGAAGGCTCATGTCCTCCCATCCTAGGTCGGTTCGCGCGTGCGGCTGCGCCGCGGAAGGAGCCGTGCGCCTCGCCGGACCGGATCGAGGGATCTGCTCCTTCCGAGGCCGATATCTCCTTCCGAGACGCAGCGGGTCAGCGGCCCTTGGGCGGGGCGAGCTCCGGAGCGGTCACCGCGGGAACCTCCTCGAGGCGGGCCAACGCCTCCGCGATCGCGCGGTCGAGCTGCGGGTCCGCGTCGGAGAAGAGCGCCGCCGGGTTGTGGATCACCTCGATGTCGGGGTCGACTCCGTGATTCTCCACGCCCCATCCCTTGCCCTCGAGCCAGTAGCCGTAGCGCGGCTGCGTGACGCGCGTGCCGTCGACGAGGTCGAAGCGGCCGTCGATGCCGACGACGCCGCCCCACGTGCGCGCTCCGACGACGGGGCCGAGCCCGAGCGCCTGCGCGCGGGCGTTGACGATGTCGCCATCGGATCCCGAGAACTCGTTCGCGACGAACACGACGGGCCCGCGGCGAGCGCGATCCGGATCCGGGACGAGGTCGTCAAACTGGCGCGCCTTCGTCCACGCGACCACGCGCGAGGCGAGGCGTTCGATCACGAGCTGGCTCGTGTGCCCGCCGCGGTTGTACCGCACGTCCGCGATGACGCCTTCAGCGGTGCTCACGGTGCGCAGATCGCGGTGCAGCTGCGCCCAGCCAGGCGCGCCCATGTCTGGAACGTGCACGTAGCCCAGCCGGCCGCCCGACTTCGCGGCGACATAGTCGCGACGCGAGTGCACCCAGTCCTGGTAGCGCAGTGCGTTCTCGTCGGCGAGCGGCACGACGACGACCCGTCGATCCTCGCCATCGCGACGCAGCGTCAGTTCGACGGGCTTGTCGGCGGCGCCGATGAGCGACGCGCCGGGCCCGTAGGCCGGATCCACGGGCGCCCCGTCGATCTCCGTGACGAGGTCGCCCTCCTGCGCGCCGACTCCGGCCGCGCGCAGCGGCGAGCGCGCCCCGGGGTCGCTCGACTCGCCGGGCAGGATCCGGTCGATGCGCCACCCCTCGGCGGCGGGAGACAGGTCGGCGCCCAGGAACCCGATCGCGCGCGACGGATCGCCGAGCGGCGACGCCGGCATCACGTACGCGTGCGACGTGTTGAGCTCGCCGACGTGCTCCCACATGAGGTCGACGAGGTCGTCGTGCGTGCGCACGCGGGAGACGACCTCGCGCCAGCGGGCGGTGACCCGCTCCCAGTCGATGCCGTCCATGTCCTCACGCCAGAAGTGGTCGCGCATCAGGCGCGCGTTCTCGTCGAACATCTGGTGCCACTCGGCGACGGGATCCAGCTGGAAGCGCAGGCGCGCGAGGTCGACCTGCACGGGGTCGTCTCCCCCGTCGGCCTTCCGCGCGGCGCGCACGATCGAGACGTCGTCGTCCTTGCGCACGACGATGCGCTCGCCGTCGCCGGACACGTCGAACGAGTCGATGCCCTCGACGACCGTCCAGCTCTCGCGGTCGTCGAACGACCAGCGCACGAGGCGGTTCGGCTGCTTCTCGCCCGGCACGCCCGCCCGGCGCGAACCGAGGGTGCCGACGTCGCCGCCCTCCGCGATCCACACGACCCCGCCGGCGGTCGCCGACAGGTCGCGGTAGTCATCCGAGACGACGGGGAACGGAACGATGCGCTGTTCCGCGCCCTCGACGTCGAGGTCGGCCGAAGTGGGCACGCGCTTGGTCGGCTTCTTGGGTGTGGACAGTCGCCATCCGTCGGACGATGGGCCGAACGGAGCGGGCTCGGTCGCCGACAGCGGCAGCAGCCAGGGCCGGGTGACCCCCGTGAACGACAGGTCGAACGCCTGCCCGTTGTAGGCCGGGTCAAAGGTGCGATTCGACAGGAAGACGAGGTGCTTGCCGTCACGCGTGAAGTCGGGGTCGTGGTCGTGGAAGCGCCCGTCGGTGAGCTTCACGGGGGCGTCGTCGGACGCCGCCTCGACGATCCACAGCGCGTGGAGCTCGCCCTCGCCGTCGGTCGGCTGCGACCAGACGAGGTAGCGGCCGTCCGGCGAGAATCGCGGTGAGAGGGCCTCGCCCTGCGTGCTCCGCGCGACATCGCGCGCGGTCGCGGCCTCGACGTCGATGAGACGGACCGCACCGTCGTGCGAGATCGCCGCGAGGCGCTCGCCCTTCGGATCCGCCGCGAGGTGCAGGACGCGCCCGAGCTGGCCCGTGAGGATCGGCAGCGGCGCGTCGGATCCGTTGACCGCAGCCACCTGGATCCCGTCCTCGCCCTCGACGTCGGTCACGTAGGCCACGCGGCCGGTCGTGCCGAGGACGACGGGCTCGCGCGTGCGCACGCCCGAATCGGCACCGGGCAGGGCGCGCGCCGGACCCGAACGGTGCGTGAGCCAGAACGGCTTGCCCCGCCAGATCACCGCGCTGCCATCGGCGCCCGCATCGGGGGCCACCTGCGTGAGGTTCTCGTTCGGGTCGAGCGCAACGGGCTCGGGGGCGACTCCGGGCACGTCGATCTCGATCGTGCGCGGCTCGGCGTCGAGCGCGTCGAGGATCCGCAGCTGGCCGCGGCTGTGCCACACGATCCGCCGGCCGTCGGTCGCGGCGTCGCGCACGTAGCCCTCGGCCGCGGTCTGGAAGGTGAGCTGGGTGGGCGCGCCGGTTCCGGGCTCGTCCCAGATCCACAGGTTCGCCTGCTCGTCGGCGGTGTCGGGAAAGCGCGCGGCGCGGTCGGAGACGAAGCAGAAGCGGTCGCCGATCCACATGGGGTCGACGATCGAGGCCGTGTCGTCCGCGAGCAGTCGCGCCCACGCGCCGCCCTGCGAGCGGATCCACAGCCGCGGGGCGGTGCCGCCGCGGTAGCGCTTCCACCAGGCAGGCGGGCGGCTGCCGGGCGTGACGAGCGCCTCGCGGCCGTCCGGGTGCCGTGCGACGCCCCACGCCATGCCGAGGTCGAGGCGCTCGACCGCGCCGTCGAGCGCGACGGCCTTGACCACCGTGTGCCGCATCTCAGACTCGCCGGCGCTGGATCCGACCAGCACCGTGTTCTCGTCGCGCCAGCCGAAGACCTGCAGCATCGTGCTGCCCCAGTAGGTGAGGCGGCGCACCGCGCCCGTCGCGATG